>NZ_JAXBVE010000022.1:0-79770 GCF_035181445.1 Photorhabdus africana | reverse complement strand
TTCAAGAACATAAAATGGTGACAGGAATGCAATCTTACCACCATGAGCTTTTGAGTTTATTAGGCGCACAATATAAAGCGGTTTATTCCTGAATTAGGTGCGGAATGAAGGTTATGAAGGAGGGTTTTAGCCTTTCATTTGGAAGAATAAAATTATTTCAGGTTTGTCATGCTCAAACATCAACCTATTACACACAGCTCAACTTAATTCTTTCTCTTCGAATCACAGCTAGCTCTCCGCTCAACAAACATATTTAAATCGGCTCTGATAAATGAAAATCAGCACTGTTACCAGCCTAAATCACTTTTTAATTCATCAAGCGTGTTGGCACGGTGAACACCTATCCCGTTCTCTAGATCATGAATTGCCTGTAACGTCTCGCTATTCGGTTGCAGCAACCCATCCGGCTGCGGCTAATCGATTAATAACCATACTTCACTTTTATATAGTCGTTGTTCCACTACCGGCAAAAGGATCAGAAACGCTCAACACATCAAAACTGCCAAGCAAATCAGTTCTTGCCTCTGTATTCTTTGAAAGGAGGGTTTTACCCCTCCTGTTTAATTCTAATACTTAATTAATTACCTATTAAGCCTGACCTTTTACTTCTTTCAGGCCATAGAAAGGAGCGCGGTTACCCAAAGCTTCTTCAATACGGATCAATTGGTTGTATTTAGCAACGCGATCAGAACGGCTCATAGAACCGGTTTTGATTTGACCTGCTGCGGTCCCTACTGCCAGATCAGCAATAGTCGCATCTTCCGTTTCACCAGAACGATGAGAAATGACCGCCGTGTAACCAGCGTCTTTTGCCATTTTAATCGCTGCCAGTGTTTCTGTCAGAGAACCAATTTGGTTGAATTTAATCAGAATGGAGTTAGCAATGCCTTTCTCAATACCTTCTTTCAGGATCTTAGTATTGGTAACAAATAGGTCATCACCAACCAACTGGATTTTCTCGCCCAATACTTTCGTTTGGTAAGCGAAACCTTCCCAGTCAGATTCATTCAAGCCATCTTCAATAGAAACAATCGGATATTTTCTGGTCAAATCTTCCAGGTAGTGTGTGAACTCTTGAGAAGTGAAAGTTTTACCTTCACCTTTCAGTTCGTAGTTACCGGTTTCTGAGTTGTAGAATTCAGAAGCAGCACAATCCATAGCCAAAGTGACATCTTTGCCCAAAACATAACCGGCTTGTTCTATCGCTTCTTTGATAGCAGCCAGCGCCGCAGCGTTAGATTCCAAGTTAGGCGCATAGCCCCCTTCGTCACCAACCGCAGTGCTCATACCTTTTGCTTTCAGAACTTTAGCCAAACTATGGAAAACTTCTGAGCCAATACGAACCGCCTCTTTCAGCGTCTTTGCACCAACCGGCTGAATCATAAATTCCTGGATATCAACGTTGTTATCCGCGTGCTCACCACCATTGATGATGTTCATCATCGGCAACGGCATAGAGAATTTACCCGGAGTGCCATTCAATTCAGCAATGTGCTCGTACAATGGCATGCCTTTCGCTGCTGCCGCTGCCTTAGCGTTAGCCAGAGAAACCGCCAGAATCGCATTAGCACCGAATTGAGATTTATTTTCAGTACCATCCAGGTCGATCATGATTCTGTCGATGTTAGTCTGATCTTTCGCATCCTGACCGATAACTGCCTGTGCAATCGGGCCATTTACTGCATCAACAGCTTTCAGTACACCTTTACCCATAAAACGGGATTTGTCACCGTCACGCAGTTCCAACGCTTCGCGAGAACCGGTAGATGCACCAGAGGGTGCAGCCGCTAAACCCACAAAACCCCCTTCCAGATGCACTTCTGCTTCTACGGTTGGGTTACCACGGGAGTCAATGATTTCACGACCGATCACTTTAACGATTTTGGACATTAGGTTTTCCTCAGTACAAGTTACATTTCAGGTAAGTGACGGAAACACTTCATACCGTCACTCACTGCACATCTTATTTGATCTGGCCTTTCTGGTATTTACCGGCGGCTTTAACAAAACCAATAAACAACGGATGGCCATCACGAGGAGTGGAAGTAAATTCTGGGTGGAACTGACAAGCCACGAACCAAGGATGGTCAGGGATCTCAATAATTTCGACTAATTTATTGTCTACTGAACGACCCGCGACCCGCAGACCAGCATCTTCAATACGTTTCAGTAGTAAATTATTCACTTCATAACGATGCCGATGACGCTCAACAATCGTATCTGCCCCATACAAAGCGCGCACCAAGCTATCTTTTGTCAGGTGGCATGGCTGCCCGCCCACACGCATCGTTCCACCAAGATCACTCTCTTCGCTACGCACTTCTAAATTACCGTCTTCATCACGCCATTCAGTGATCAGACCAACAACCGGGAACCGACAATCAGGTTCAAATTCTGTTGAGCTGGCTTTTTCCAAACCCGCAACATGACGAGAAAACTCAATCAATGCTACCTGCATGCCGAGACAGATTCCCAGATAAGGAATGTTGTTCTCACGCGCATAACGGGCTGTCATGACCTTGCCTTCTACACCACGGCCGCCGAAACCACCAGGAACCAGAATCGCATCCAGTCCCTTCAATAATTCAACGCCACGAGTTTCAACATCCTGGGAATCAAGCAGTTTGATGTTAACCGTCAGGCGATTTTTCAATCCGCCGTGTTTCAATGCCTCAATCACGGATTTGTACGCATCAGGCAGTTCAACGTATTTACCCACCATTCCAATAGTGACTTCACCGGAAGGATTAGCTTCTTCGTAAATGACCTGCTCCCATTCGGACAAATTTGCTTCCGGGCAATCAAGGCTGAATCGTTTACAAATATAATCATCTAAGCCTTGAGATTTCAATAGCCCTGGGATTTTATAAATGGAATCAACGTCTTTTAGGGAGATAACCGCTTTTTCTGGCACATTACAGAAAAGAGCAATTTTTGCACGCTCATTAGCAGGAATGACACGATCTGAACGACAAATCAGAATATCCGGTTGAATACCGATAGAAAGCAGTTCTTTTACCGAGTGCTGAGTCGGCTTAGTTTTAACTTCGCCAGCCGCTGCCAGATAAGGCACCAGTGTCAGATGCAGATACAAAGTGTGTTCACGGCCAACTTCTACCGCCATTTGACGAATAGCTTCAAGAAATGGCAGCGATTCGATATCACCGACAGTACCACCGACTTCCACCAGCACCACGTCATGGCCTTCTCCACCACTGATGATGCGATCTTTAATTTCATTGGTGATGTGAGGAATAACTTGAACCGTCGCCCCCAGATAGTCGCCACGGCGCTCTTTACGCAAAACTTCGGAATAAACTCGCCCCGTAGTGAAGTTATTGCGGCGAGTCATTTTAGTGCGGATGAAACGCTCATAGTGACCTAAATCGAGATCAGTTTCAGCGCCGTCTTCGGTAACGAAGACCTCCCCATGTTGGATAGGGCTCATCGTACCTGGATCGACATTGATGTACGGGTCCAGTTTCATAATCGTGACATTGAGTCCACGGGCTTCGAGTATAGCCGCCAAAGAGGCTGCGGCAATGCCTTTACCCAGAGAGGATACGACCCCGCCGGTCACAAAAATATAATTAGTTTTCATGCTGAACCTGAAAGTTTAGGTTTAAAGATGATGGATATAACTAGGACGGGAAAGCAGTATACCCGAACCTTAAATTTGCCACAAATAATCTGAACGCAAATAAGGTATTTTTCCCGCATTTTGTTGTCCCACATTAACCCCATCTCTGCTTAAGCACAGCCGATTCATTCGTTGTACATGGGTAATAGCCCTTTCATAGCATTATCAATGTCAACATGAGCACAGACACAAACTTTATTTTCCATGAAGTCAATCGCGCCTGTTTATTCTCAATGTCGGACAATTTTATTGCTTTAATTGATTAAAAAACAGTAATATTGCTTCTATAGTGATCATTTCATCTAAATCACGCTCACCACAAAGGCTCAATATAGGTAACAATCGCTTATGATTTAAGGAACGATGCCATGATTATACTGACTCAGGAACAATTCGATAAAATTATTGATGCAGAGGACAATACTTATATTGAAAAAATCAGGCAATGCATTTTGTCAGAACATGCCGACTTGGTTGTGCATGAGGATGAGAAAAATTTGCATAAGCGGCTTAAAGAAGCCTATCGGTATTTAATCGAAGACCTGGGCTTTAAAGATAAAAAGCTGATTAAATCATACCTTTATTTAACGGCATTTAATCTTAATTTCCACGGTGTACCAGAAATCAAAAATGCCCTTGAAGCAGGAGAAAACCCGGAACAACAATACAAAGATATCTTGAGAATAATAGATAAATTGTTGAAAAGGAGCAATTAACATGCCTTTACCTCTGTTAGTCCCGGCAGCCCTGACTGCTGCCGAATATGCGGCATCAGCCCTTGCGGGCATATTGGTTGGCGTTGGTGTGGGCCTCGGCGTTACGGAAATGACAAAAGACAAGGATGATGAAAAAGAGCAAGCGGAAGCCCGAACGGATGTGATCAGTACAACAAGGGAAGAATGCAAGGCTTGCCCCGCCATTGAGAAAGTGAGTCCCAGTTGGGAAAGCACCAGTTCATATTCACAGGTTACCCTTGATTATCAACTCCAGATAGCCAAAACCGTTTACAAACCGGACGTAAAACTCATACAGGTATGGGAATGTCTGGGGGTCAGTTTTGATGGCTGGCGACCAAAAGCATGCCTATTTCTGGAATCCAAAGCGAAATATGATCAGTTTTTTAGGAATGGAGAACCGATGGAATGGTGGACGGGAGATGAACCCATGAAAGATCAAGGAAGGCGACAGCAAAACGTATGTACCTCATTGAACTGCATTCCACGTTCCCATTGGCATTTTATGGAACCTGTAAGCGCCGGTTATTATTCACAGGAATTTTCTGAATTCCACAACATTAAAGTATTTCATACCCCTTTACTCGGATAGTGTGAGGTTAATGCATGGCTATTTTATCGACAAAAATAAAACTATATTTTGACTGGAAAAAACCTTTGACTCCTCAGGTGGCATTGTCTGATTTGTATGAGATAACACAACAGATTGATCAACTCTTCGGGCGCCAAAAAACCTGGTATTTGACAGGTCATACCCGTAAGGAAGCATTGGAACAGCTTGTTTTTGAAGGGGACCACCCGACGAAAAAAGCGGTTCAAGAGTTTGAAAAAAGCTATAAAAAAAATTTCCCTTTTATAGGAAAGAAAATCTGGGATGGTGAAGTTGATGACCTTGCCTGTTCCCTATTTTATGAGAACTATCGTATTGATAAACTGGGGCAAATTAAGCTAACAATAAAGCTTAAGATTGACGAAAAAGATTTTCAGTTTTCACGGTTGATTGATTTTATTACCTTTTTGGTTTTCAGCCGTAATGCCCCCTACATTATGGTGGAAACTAACGGCTATACCTTGAAACGAAATCAGGTATTTCCCGACAGGTTAAGTGCAGGTTGGATGATTTATTTACCCTTCGTTATAGACCCCTCATTGTTACCAATGGCAGATGAAATCTTGCCTATTGCCAATGATAAAGAGCAATTGGGCACATTAATCATCACCAAAAAAGGCATTTTTGACGGTGAAAAGCAGGACGATATTGATAAAGCCAATGATGTTGAAATTCAGTTGTTAAATCTGGGATTACTACCATTAATTACTGAGGTTTAACGGCGACGAGGTAATTTTTTATTCTTCATCATTCTTTTGATATTTTTTCGTGAATTAGCATCACTTTCCATTTCCGCTTTTTTCGTGTGGATAACAGCCCCTTGGGCTGTTTGCCATTCCTTTACTCAAAAAATAAAAATTCCAGCTTCCATGCTACTCTTTCCGATTACTGTTTCTTAACCTGTTGCCACATTTGTTCCATTTCTTCCAATGTTGCCGCTTCCAAAGTGTGACCTTGCTTTAGAATCAGCTTTTCTACTTCTCTAAATCGATGCTCAAACTTATTGCATGCTTTTTGCAATGCAATTTCCGGTTTGTAGCCCAGATGACGGGACAAATTCACAACAGCAAACAACAGATCACCAATCTCTTCCTCCAAATGCTGTTGATCAACCACCGCCTGATGAGCCTCATCCATTACTTCGTCGATCTCTTCATAAACTTTGTCTAACACCGGCCCCAAAGTATCCCAGTCAAAACCAACCGCAGCACAACGTTTCTGTATTTTATACGCTTTCATCAATGCCGGCAGACTTGCCGGAATGTCATCAAGGACCGAATGTAGATCTTTTTGCGCTCTTTCCTGCGCCTTACGTTTTTCCCAACCACTGATAGCCACATCACCGCTGATATCCTGCTGCTGACCGAAAATATGTGGATGGCGGCGCTCTAATTTATCGCTAATCGCATTGCAGATATCATCAAAATCAAACAACTGTTGCTCTTTGCCCATTTCAGCATAGAACACCACCTGAAATAATAGATCACCCAATTCTTCTTTCAGATCAGAAAAATCACCCCGTTCAATGGCATCAATGACTTCATAAGTCTCTTCTAATGTATAAGGTGCGATGGTTTTGAATGTCTGTTGTTTGTCCCAAGGACATCCCTGTTGAGGATGGCGTAACTGTGCCATAATCCCCAGTAACCGTTTTATACCCGTCATCTTTCAAGTTGCCTCTTTGTTGGCTGCACTCGCTCACCCCGGTCACATCGTTTGCTATGCTCCCGGGGATTCTCTCCCTTGCCGTCGCGATGCAGCTTGAAATCCATAGGGTATATAGCAGATGATTTCATTTTTTATCCAGATTTTCCTGCGGTCAGTTGCCATGAAGACGTTTGGCTTCAATAACATCCGCTAACTGATTGATTTTCGCCAAGATCCGCCCCAGTACTTGCAGGTTATAAATCTCAATATTCATGTCAATGGTGGCAATCTGCTGTTTTACATCACTACGGCTACTCACCCCAAGTACATTCACCTTCTCATTCGCCAGAATCGTGGTGATATCACGCAATAATCCACTACGATCGTTCGCAACAACACGCACAATCAGTGAGTAACCACTGGAATAGCTCTCTCCCCAAACCGCATCCACCACCCTTTCAGGCGCATTTGCCTGCAACTCTGCCAGTTGTTCACAATCAACCCAATGGATAGAGATCCCTCGGCCACGTGTGATAAAGCCGACAATCTCATCACCAGGAATGGGCTGGCAGCAACGGGCAATGTGATGCATCAAATTACCCACACCTTCTACCACAATCCGCCCGTCATCTTTAGCAGAACTACGCTGAGGATGTGATTTACTCTCTAAATTGCGAAGCGCTTCCCGATCTGCATCCTCTGCGGTGGTTTTCTTGAGTTTGCTTTGTAAGAAATTGACCAATTGGTTAATACGGATATCACCAACGCCAATTCCCGCCAGTACTTCATCAAGTGTATGGACGTTATAACGGGCAATAAGCAGCTTTTCCGCCTCTTTTAGGCTGATATCCACGTGTTCCAGTTCGTTATCCAGCATCTGACGACCCGCGATAATGTTTTTATCCCG
Source organism: Photorhabdus africana (assembly GCF_035181445.1). NCBI lineage: Bacteria > Pseudomonadati > Pseudomonadota > Gammaproteobacteria > Enterobacterales > Morganellaceae > Photorhabdus > Photorhabdus africana. Next base: position 72,232 of record NZ_JAXBVE010000022.1, on the reverse strand, counting down.
ATCCTGTTTACGGAACCAATTATGGATTTTCGCCCGACCGCGGCTTGTGGTGACATAACCCAAGTTTGGATTTAACCAATCACGACTTGGGTTCGGGTGTTTCTGGGTGATGATTTCAATCTGATCGCCCATTTGCAACTGATAGCTGAATGGCACAATGCGACCACTGATTTTCGCCCCAATACAACGATGTCCCACATCGCTGTGAATATGGTAAGCAAAATCCAGCGGCGTAGAACCGGTAGGTAGATCAATAACATCGCCTTTCGGTGTAAATACATATACCCGATCATCAAACACCTGACTGCGAACTTCATCCAGCATCTCACCAGAATCAGCCATCTCTTCCTGCCATGCGATCAGTTTACGTAGCCATGCAATGCGTCCTTCATATCCGGCACGACTGCCCGCCATTGCCCCCTCTTTATATTTCCAGTGGGCGGCTATCCCCAATTCTGCATCTTCATGCATCTGACGGGTGCGAATCTGGATTTCCAGTGTCTTACCACCCGGCCCAAGCACCACAGTATGAATGGATTGGTAGCCATTCGGCTTCGGGTTAGCAACATAATCATCGAATTCATCCGGCAAATGACGATAGTGAGTATGCACTATCCCCAGTGCCGCATAGCAATCCTGCAAACGTTCAACCACAACCCGTACAGCCCGAACATCAAACAATTCATCAAATGCCAGCGATTTTTTCTGCATTTTGCGCCAGATGCTGTAGATATGTTTAGGACGCCCGTATATCTCAGTGGTGATGCCCTCTTTGAGGGTATACTTACGTAATGTTTTGACAAAGTGATCAATATACTGCTCACGATCAATGCGGCGTTCATGCAGTAATTTCGCAATTTTTTTATATTCATCAGGATGGAGATAACGGAAGCAGTAATCCTCAAGTTCCCATTTAAGTTGACCAATGCCTAGTCGGTTAGCGAGCGGCGCATAAATGTTGGAACACTCTTTCGCAGCCAGTACACGCTCATCTTCAGTCGCCTCTTTAACTTCCCGCAAATGGGCAATCCGCTCTGCCAATTTGATAATGACACAACGAAAATCTTCCACCATTGCCAGTAGCATCCGGCGAACATTATCAACCTGTACAGAGCAGATTGAGTCGTGATGAGTGGCTTTTAAGTGGCGAATGGCATCCATCTCTATAACACCTTTCACCAGATTGGTAATCACACTACCAAACGCCTCAGTGACCGTTTGATCGTCAAGTAATTTGGCATCCACCAACGGGAACAGTAGCGCAGCACGCATACTGTCATTATCCATACTCAGCGTGGAGAGGATCTCAACCATCTCTACACCACGCCATAACAGAAGTTCTGAATCAGGATGATTCTGCGCTTTTTCGTGACAATAACGCCAGGTTTCGGCTAATTTCTCACCCAATTGAAGATTCGCTATATTTAAACTCGCGACCCACCTGTTTACTGCAAACTCTCCCGCAGGGGTTAAATGAGCACTTCTTACCGCAACCATAATCTCTCCCGACTACTTCATAGCTTCTACCCAACCACGCTTTAACGGCTAAATAGCACCATTGACTCCAGATGACCTGTATGCGGAAACATATCCAGCATCCGCACACTGATAATTTGATAGCCAGCCTCAAGCAGAATCTTACTGTCCCGCGCCAATGTTGTTGGATTACAAGAGACGTAGACCACTTTCTCTGGCGCTAGCTCAACAATGTGTGACATGACGCCTGCCGCCCCAGCACGCGCCGGATCTAATAAAACCTTGTTAAACCCCAGTTTCGCCCAAGGTTGATGATGTATGTCAGCTTCCAGGTTCTCATGGCAGAAAGATATGTTATCCAAATTATTTAATCTGGCATTATATTGCCCATTAGCTACCAACGTGGCAACCCCTTCGACTCCGACCACAGATTGCACTATGCGACCAATAGGTAAGGTAAAATTCCCCATTCCACAGAATAGATCAAGCACGTTATCATTCGGTTGTAAATCGAGCCACTCTATCGCCTGAGCAACCATTTGTTGATTCACCTGATCGTTAACCTGAATAAAATCTCTTGGACTGAAAACCAGTTTCAAACCACCTACTTGATACCAGGGTTCCGGCGGTTCATTCAGTGATTCAAGTGAGGTTTCATCCACCGCCAGATAAACAGCAACATTATGTTGCACGGAAAATGAGCATAGTTTCTCTTTATCTTCCCGCTTCAAGGGATCAAGATGGCGCAATATTATCAATGGACCATTATCTGCTAGCACCAACTCCACATGTCCCAACCGTTTAACTGCTTTCAAGTTATTCAGACACTGAGATAATGGCTGCAATAATTGTTCCAATTCAGGTCGCAAAACAGGGCACTCTTTTATAGCAACTAATTCATTGGATTGATTTTGACGAAATCCCATCACCAATTGGCGCTGTTTTATTTGATAATGTAAACCAAGCCTTGCCCGGCGACGATAACCATATTCGGGACCAAAAATCACCGGTTTGGCAGAAACCGTTACACCCGTTTCTCGCCTAATCAGATGTCCGAGAACGTTAGCTTTACTTTCACGTTGTAAATCAGGTGCAACATGTTGTTGCTGACAACCGCCACATACTCCAAAATGAGGACAACGGGGATTTACACGATATGGACTGTCAGATAAACGCTTAACCAACTTTGCTTTTGCAAACTGTCGCTTTTCTTCCGTTAGTTGTACCTGTGCCTGTTCACCGGGCAATAACCCAGCGACAAAAATAGTTTTACCCTGATAGCGAGCTACGCCCTGCCCCTGGGCATCCAGATTATCAGCAGTAACTGTGATGATATGTCGATTTACCGTTCGACGATTGGGAGAATAAAATTGCACCATGATTCTTACGGACTATGAATTATTAAGTTCTTATTTTCCCATAATGGACGATTATGACCAAATATAGCTTACGCATCCGCATGATGAGCCTGATCCTAGTGCCAATTTTACTGGTTGGCATGTTTTTCAGTATCTCATTTCTCTGTTATCACTATCGTGAACTGGAAAACCAAATTGTTCGATCCGGGATCAGTATTATTGAACCCCTGTCGATCGCCAGTGAAATTGGCATCAACCTGCATAACCGTGAAAGCGTCAATTCATTGATAACCCGGCTTCACCGCAGAAATTCTGAGATAGTTCGAGCGATTGCCATTTTTAACGATGATAATCAGCTATTTGATATCTCAAACTATAAATACAATTCAGCTCAACTACAGATCTCGCCAGATATGCCTCTGCCAACCACCTTGACAAAAATGGAGGTTAAAAACAGTATTATTTTACGTATGCCGATTATTTCAGAACACCATCTGTCCCAGAATCATCAGCATTCTGACGCCCCATCTTTACGTCCGATTGGTTACATCGCCATTGATCTTGATTTACGGTCAGCTCACTTACAGCAATATAAAGAAATCGTTATTTTTATATTACTCTTACTCATTTGCCTTGGTTGGGCATCGCTGTTCGCCTACCATTTGGTTCGTAAAATCACAAAACCTATCAGCGATATCGTCAGTACTGTCGATAGAATTCGCCAAGGACAATTAAACAGCCGTGTCAGTGGGAAATATTTTGGTGAATTAGATACGCTAAAAAATGGCATTAATGCAATGGCCAAATCACTCTCCAGCTATAAAGAAGAGATGCAAAACGATATCGATCAAGCCACGTCGGATCTGCGGGAAACAATGGAGCAATTCGAAATTCAGAACGTTGAACTGGCAATAGCGAAAAAACGTGCGCAGGAAGCGGCCAGAATAAAAACGGAATTTCTGGCAAATATGTCTCATGAATTACGCACACCACTTAATGGCGTAATTGGCTTTACCCGCCAAGCACTGAAAACACCTTTAACAATACAGCAAACTGAATATCTGTATATTATCGAGCGTTCCGCTAATCATCTACTGAACATTATCAATGACATATTGGATTTTTCGCGGCTTGAAGCGGATAAATTGGTATTGGAAAACGTTCCATTCCTTTTACAGGATATGATTGATGAGGTCATGGTGTTACTGACACTCAGCGCCAAAAGTAAGAATATTCAGCTAACCCACCATGTTGATCCCCAAATACCGAATCTGGTTGTAGGCGACCCGACACGCCTACAGCAAATATTCACCAATATTATCGGTAACGCGATTAAATTCACTGACCAAGGTTCTGTGGAGATAAAGATCAACCTGCTACAACAGAAACACCATAAAATCAATTTAGAGATTACGGTCAGCGATACAGGTATTGGTATCAGTCCTGAACAGCAACCTCATCTATTTCAGGCTTTTCATCAAGCAAATGCCAGCATTTCCCGCCGTTATGGCGGCACCGGCCTCGGTCTGGTCATTACACGGAAACTGATCCAAGAAATGGGCGGGAATATCAGCTTTACCAGTGAGCCTAAGAAAGGTTCTGTTTTCCGTTTTGATTTATGGCTAGGAAAAGACGATTTCATTCTAACCGACTCAGTTGTACCACAAAAGACGCTTATCCATCCCCCACGTTTACCGATGACAGTCATGGCCGTTGACGATAATCCAGCTAACCTCAAACTAATAGGTTCATTACTGGAAGAAATCGTGGAAAAAACCGTGCTATGCAGCAGTGGAGAAGAAGCTTTGCAGTCAGCAACCTCTCACCATTTTGATCTTATTCTGATGGATATTCATATGCCAGGTATGGATGGTATCTGTACTTCCGACCGCATCCACCAGCTACCGCAACACCGCAGTACACCGATCATTGCGGTTACAGCTTATACCTGCCGACCAAAGGGCGATACAGATCAATCTCCATTCGAGGATTTCCTGACCAAACCTCTCAATGAAGATCGTCTGAAATCAGTGTTAAATCGCTACGTTAAAACGCCAAAATCACAACATATTAACTGGCCATTAGCACTACAACAGGCCATCGGAAAAGAACAGATAGCTATAAGCATGTTGCAAATGTTGGTAGATTTACTGCCAACCATTAAAACAATCACAGAAAAAGTTTTGTCAGGGGAAACGGTGGAAGATTATCAGCAGCAGATCCATAAACTGCACGGTAGCTGCTGTTATAGCGGTGTACCACAACTTAAATCCCTCTGCCAATTAATTGAACAACAATTACAACAAGGCGTTCAATTAACCGATATAGAACCTGAATTGTTGGAACTGACAGATGAAATTGATCATGTCCTTACCGCCGCCCAAAAGATATTGAATCGCAGCGAGAATACTAATTGCACACAATAAACTTACGATACTCTTCATAAGCATAATTATCTGTCATGCCACTGATGTAATCCTGAATAAGACGAGCGCGATAATAGAATTCGAGCAGGTCTTTTTCAGCTTGGTCAGTGGCAACAATTTTCTCCACGGCTTCACCATAAGCGAGACGATGCTTGGTGGACAGTTTGTGTAGCAGCCGAGTTTCCATAAAATAATCTTTGTGGAAATTGTTCTGGTTCAGTTCCACAAAATCCTGACGGGACATCTTCAATAACGGACAATAAAAATCTAATAATCCATTAATGACTCGGTATCCCTGTAACTCCAATTTTTCAATCTCAGGGTGATTAAACACTCTCTTACAAGCAATGTTTTTCAACGTCCTAAGCAACCGATGCTCCTCGCTCTTATCTTCAAGTAGCGCTTGATTAAATGAACCCTCAAAAACAGCCGGCAGATGATCAATAAAACGACGAGCAGTATAAGGCACAAGCTTACCGGTAATATAAACCCGCAAATACATAAAAAATTGATCTTGCTGACTTCGACGTAATTCGTTACCGTGAGTCCCCTTGTACGCCTTTCGGACCGTTAAGTCGAATAGATCCCCAGCCCGATGACCGCCATTTTCTTGCCACTCCTGTTCCAAATATCCCATCAATGTATCGACGCTGAAAATCGCTTTTTCAACAGCATCATCCAAATCTGCAATGCAATAAGAGATATCATCTGCTGCTTCCATAATATAAGTCAGTGGGAAGCGACAGAACTCACCCATTTTAAGCTCACGACGTAATTCGCGAACAAAATGCTCCTCCGACCAATAAAAACCTGGCTTTTTCATCAAATAATTAAATTGATTTGGTGTTTCTTCAAGACGAAAAGCCGGGCAAGTATATTTTAGAATACAACCAAGCTGGGCATAAGTCAGATTGAGTTTTAATAAGCTATGCACCATACGGATAGCCTGAGCATTCCCTTCAAACTGACATAAATCTTTACGCAACTGGCGACGAAAGAGATCTTTTTTCACATCACCACATAAATGCAATGCGGGGATTTCGCATCGATCTTCCCGCTTAATATTTTCCAGGGAAAAATTAAGATCGAGCTTTTTGGCAAACCAATCTTTAATTGCCGCTTCACCAAAATGACCAAAGGGTGGATTACCAATATCGTGCATTAAACAAGCCATTTCAATCAAACTTTCAAATGATAATAGCCGTTTATCCAACCCGTAATCGGCCAGCAAATTACGCGTTTTCAATTCATTAATAATCGTTTTCGAAATATAGCGCCCAACCTGTTGCACTTCTAATGAATGCGTCAAGCGACTGCGGACAGCGGCATTATTTTCCAGCGGAAAAACCTGTGTTTTTTGCTGTAAACGACGAATAGCCGCTGAATTCATAATCCGCCCACGATCGCTTTCAAACTGGCGAATAACCTGCTCTTCATCATTAGGATCAACATGATACTGACGGTATTTACGCTGATAGTTAAGCTTTTGACTAAAGTCTATCCCGGACATTTATCCCCCCGACTTGTGAGATAGCACTGTTTTACACCACAGATTATCTGATTGTTCCGTATTAGATGTTAAACTCAAACACGGAATGATTTTATATGATTAATTAATCAACAGCGAGTATGACATCATGAAAGTAGGCGTGATAGGTGCTATGGAGCAAGAAGTGACTTTACTGCGCGATCAAATTGAAGATCGCCAAACATTGTCACGAGGTGGCTGCGAAATCTATACCGGTAAACTCAACGGCGTGGAGATCGCACTGTTAAAATCCGGTATTGGTAAAGTTTCTGCTGCAATTGGTACAACTTTACTGCTTGAAAATTGTCAGCCTGATGTAATTATTAACACCGGATCAGCGGGTGGTCTTGATCCGAAACTGCAAATCGGTGATATCGTGGTATCCCACGAAGTTCGCTATCATGATGCTGATGTTACCGCTTTTGGTTATGAGCCCGGCCAGATGGCACAATGCCCCCCGGCTTTCGGGGCGGATGACCAGCTAATTGATCTGGCAGAAAAATGTATTCATTCACTGAATCTGAATGCAGTACGTGGGCTAATTTGCAGCGGTGATGCATTTATTAACGGTGCAGAACCACTAGCGCGCATCCGGGCAACTTTCCCACAAGTGACGGCGGTAGAAATGGAAGCCGCAGCAATAGGGCATGTCTGCCATCAATACAACACCCCATTTGTGGTGGTACGTGCTATCTCTGATGTGGCGGATAAAGAATCTCATATCAGCTTTGATGAATTTCTTGCCGTGGCCGCTCGCCAATCTACATTAATGGTCAACGCAATGCTGACAACTCTGAATAAAGACAAATAATATATTACTGAAAGAATCACGCCCTGATGAATACTTTCGGGCGTGTTTACGGACAATATATTTCATGTTTTAAAGAGCGTACATCTATGAAATGGATAAAAAGCACGGGTTCAATTGGATTATCGCTTTTACTGTTTCTCAGTAGTTTCAGCCATTCTCTGTATGCAGCTCCCTTACGGGTAATCAGTTTATCTCCGTCAACGACAGAATTAGCCTATGCCGCCGGGCTAGGTGACAACCTGATTGCCGCCAGCGCCTACTCTGATTATCCCCCTCAAGCCCGTAAACTTGAGCAAGTAGCTAACTGGCAAGGCATCAATCTGGAACGCATTATTACCCTTAAACCTGAGCTGATTCTGGCATGGCGTGGCGGTAATCCCCAACGTCCACTGGAACAACTTGCTGCTTTTGGCATTAAAATCTTTTATTCCGACCCCACAACCACCGAACAGATAGCGCAGGATTTAGAACGACTCGCTGAATATAGTCCTCACCCAGAACAAGCAAAAAAATCCGCGACTGAACTGCGTCAACGATTTGCCGATTTGCAACAAAAATATGCCACTACAACCCCTAAACCGGCCTTTTTACAATTCGGTACTTATCCTCTATTCACTACTTCTGGACATACACTGCAAAGTGAAGTGCTTTCAATCTGTGGCGGCAGAAATATTTTTGCCAACAGCCCTGTTCCTTGGCCTCAAGTCAGTCGTGAACAAGTCCTCATCAGGAAACCTGAGATAATTGTTATCAGCGGTGGACAAGAACAGGTCAAATTAATTGAAAATTTCTGGCATCCACAATTGCGTGCCAAAGTCATTACATTACATGAAGATTGGTTTCACCGCGCGGGACCGCGCATCATTCTGGCAGCCGAACAGCTATGCCAGCAATTGAATGACAAGGATTCTTGATAAAGCAAAATCGTTTTATACCCGATGGATTGCAAGAGGGCTCCCGAAAATGGGTCATCATATTCAGACCCATTACGGGAAATTGCCTGGAATCAGATACTGAAAGAAGAACCACAACCACACGTTGTCTTCGCATTAGGGTTCGTGACGATAAAACGTGAACCTTCCAGACCTTCGGTATAATCAACACAACCGCCAACCAAATATTGTAGGCTCATCGGATCAACAACCAACTCCACACCCTGTTTCTCAATGGTCATATCACCTTCATTTATTTGATCATCAAAGGTAAAACCATACTGGAAGCCACTACATCCACCACCAGTGATATAAACCCGTAAACGCAAGTTTGGGTTTTCTTCATCCGAAACCAAGATTTTCACTTTGTGTGCCGCGGCATCCGTAAACTGCAAAGGTAATACGATATCATCGCTCATCATTTTTTACTCCAAACTGGAACTCGGCAAAAATATTCAGAAGACAACAAAAATTTGCCGATCATTAATAACCCGAATTATCCAATACCTGATTAGTTGGTTCAAGTTTTGTCATTTCGATAACACACGAACCGCCAAAAAGTTATCATACATTTGTTTACCATCGCGGCTACCTTAACGACAAACGCAAGCCTTTTACGATAGCTTCAAAGAAGCAGTAAACCATCACATGCAGTTAAACCCTCCGTCAATCAATTAACGGTAAGCAGGAAAAAATATTGATTTATCATCATGATTAGTTACTTTATTGAATATTTATCAAAGTAACCATGTGGAGTTCCTATGCGAAAAATGTTGCCACTGATGCTTGCTGTCACCTTGACAGGTTGTGCTGCTCATAGCAAACAAGTCGATATCGACAGCTATACCTCGAAAAAAATTAATGAAATTATAGAAAACCAAGTAAAACCGGGAAATAAAGATAATCCTGGTGAAATAATAAAAAACGTCTCTTATCAATTCTTGGGCACACCCTATACCGCAAACAAACTTATTGGCTCCCCTACTGAATCTGAAAAATTAGTTATCGACTTCAACGGGCTAGACTGCTTTACTTTCCTTGATTATGTCGAATCGTTAAGGAAATCCAACGACCAAAATGACTTTATAAAAAATCTCACCCAGACAAGATATATCGACGGAAAGATTCGCTTTTTGCAAAGAAAACACTTCTTTACAGATTGGTCAACCAGAGAAAAATTAAACGCCAAAGATATAACGGATGAAATAAGTTCTTCTTACATAGCAATCACAAAAAGCCTGAATAAAAAGGCTGATGGGAGCGAATATATCCCCGGACTGGGTGTTACCCAAAGAGATATCAAATATATTCCCGGTGATAAAGTCAACGATGATGTTATTAAGAACCTGAAAACAGGCGATTATATAGGAATATATACCCATCTTGCCGGATTGGATGTCACACATACCGGGATTTTTATTATGACAGATCATGGCCCAATGCTGAGGAACGCATCTTCACTTGCTGCGAATAAAAAAGTTGTCGATTCACCATTTCTTGATTACGTAAAGAATAAACCCGGAATTATCGTTCTAAGAGCATTATAATCCGAGGGGAAAACGACAAACCCACTTAAAAATAGATTCAGGAGCCTTTCATGAGCCAATCCGACATCCTCTATTCTCAGGCAAAACAACTTATTCCCGGCGGCGTCAACTCTCCGGTACGTGCATTTAATGGTGTTGGCGGTACTCCGCTGTTTATCAAACATGCTGATGGCGCTTATCTCTATGATGTTGATGGTAAAGCCTATATCGATTATGTCGGTTCCTGGGGACCCATGGTGTTGGGACATAACCACAGCGCTATCCGTAATGCTGTTATCAAAGCCGCGGAGCAAGGATTGAGTTTTGGCGCGCCCACCGCCGCTGAAGTGGAGATGGCGCAATTGGTGACTGAACTGGTGCCATCGATGGATATGGTACGCATGGTTAACTCAGGTACAGAGGCGACCATGAGTGCTATCCGTCTGGCCCGTGGTTATACCCATCGCGATAAGATCATCAAATTCGAAGGTTGCTATCACGGCCATGCTGATTGCTTGCTGGTGAAAGCCGGTTCTGGCGCGTTGACCATCGGCCAACCCAACTCTCCGGGGGTTCCGGTTGATTTCGTCAAACATACGCTGACCTGTACCTATAACGATTTGAGTTCAGTTCGGGAAGCGTTTGAAAAATATCCGCAAGAGATCGCCTGTATTATTGTCGAACCGGTTGCGGGTAATATGAACTGCGTACCGCCACAACCAGAATTCCTGCCCGGTCTACGAGCGTTGTGTGATGAGTTCTGCGCTCTGTTGATTATCGATGAAGTGATGACCGGTTTCCGCGTTGCCCTCTCCGGCGCACAATCTTATTACGGTGTCGAACCCGATATAACTTGCCTTGGCAAAATCATTGGTGGCGGTATGCCCGTTGGCGCTTTTGGTGGACGTTATGAAGTGATGGAGAAATTAGCGCCAATTGGCCCTGTTTATCAGGCGGGAACCCTATCCGGCAACCCGATTGCAATGGCTGCTGGCCTTGCTTGTCTGAAAGAAGTGTCTCAACCCGGTGTACATCAGCGTTTGACTGAGCTAACAGATAATCTGGCGGCTGGCCTGACGAAAGCAGCAAAAGCAGCCGGTATTCCTCTGGTAGTTAACCATGTCGGCGGTATGTTTGGCATTTTCTTTACCGATGCAGAAACCGTCACTAGCTATCAGGATGTGATGAATTGCGATATTGAACGTTTTAAACATTTCTTCCACCTGATGCTTGATGAAGGAGTTTATTTAGCGCCTTCTGCATTTGAAGCGGGTTTTATGTCTATTGCTCACACTGATGAAGATATTCAGCGTACGGTTAATGCAGCCGCTCGCTGCTTTGCCAAGCTGAAATAATTTCTTTGTGTTCAAATAATAGCGCCGTATTTTTACGGCGCTTATTCTTTCCATCCTTCGAATGGATCACAAGATTGTTCTTGCTGACACCACTCTTCTTTATTCAGAAAATCGTCGGGAATAGTTGTTCCCTTCAATGCCGCAAAAAATCCAGCCCAATCATGTGGCTTACAGGACAGTATTACATCTCCTGTCTCAGGATCTTTTCGAATAAAAACTTTATCAGAGTCAAACCGATAAGCTGCTGGCAGGCGTACCGCTTGACGCTTCCCATCCATAAACAATTTAGCTTTATGGCTCATACAACCTCCTGATATTGATTGGAATATCCCAAAGCCTATCATAGCTCTTGATACATAAATCAAAAGAGATTTAATAATCATGAAACAGATGTCACGATTGGCCTCACCCCTGAGGCCAATCTCTTCATATCTCAGAAAAATTTAATCATAAAACTGACTGATACTCTCTTTTTCTTGGCCGGATACGATGACATTTAGCAGTCGTTCATAATATGTAGCCATCCTATCAATGACTGCTTCTGTATACAGTTCTGGATTGTAATTGAGTTCACACTTGATATTTTGTGGCAAGTATAAGAAATTCATCCCAAGTGATTCAAAAGGAATTATTTCGGTATCTATCACTTCCACCTCAAGATTTGGCAATGATAATTTTTCATCTTTAGACATGTCGATAAAATCATAGAAACTTTGTGCATCCAAATAGTTAAACAGAACGTTAAATATACCCTCCCTCGCCTTTTCTCCCACCACGTCAATCACGACAGACATGTGGATATTAGAATTCTCTATGGCGCGATGAATAGATTGACTAACCTGCTTAATGATTCCTTGTAGGCTCATATCCTGATTAATATTGGATTTTACTATCAAGTCACCCAAAAATAATCCTATTGTTTGATGGCTTTCGATGCGAGTTCGATCAGCTTTTGGTGAGGTAACAATATGTTGTGATTCACCAGAGTACATAAAAAGACAAGTGTGGAACAAAGCCATAAATAACATATAAGGTGTGATTCTATGAGTTTCACAATATTGTAAAACAGCTTTATCCAGCGAATCAGGTATGTTGATATGACGGGCATGAGACCGATATTGTGACGCCAGATGTTTTCTAAAAGAAACTGGAAAATCGCGTTCTGGATTAACATCAGAAAATTGTTGTTGCCAGAATTTAATTTGTTTTTTAGCCACCTCAGTCGCATGAATTTCTTGCAAGTCATCAACATAACCAGAATATTGCATGGCAACGGGTGGTAATGTGTTTTCTTGCCCTTGTGAATAAGCGGTATATAACTGTTTGAACTCATTCATAATAATATTGACAGACCATCCATCGGAAATAATATGGTGTACATCAATCAATAATACCGTGATGGTTTCCGAAACAGGCAATAGGAATGTCTTGATTAGCGGACCATTATAAACATCAAAAGGTGTTCTTAATTTCTCTTGCCAGAGCTTGTTAATTTCAATAATAATTTGGTCTCTCTCGATTCCTCTTGGTAACGCTTCAATAACTTGAAGATTAATTTTCATACTGTTATCAGGCTGCATGAAAATTTGCCCACTTTCTTTATAAAACTTAAAACGTAAACTTTCATGTCGCGCCAAGATGGTATTTAAGCTTTTTTCCAATGTACTGTGATTCAGTTCTCCTTCCATTAGCAAAGTAATGGGTACGTGGAAACTGTCCTCTAACAACGCTTCTTGAACAAAATACCAATACATTTTCTGGCAATAAGAAATAGGCATTTTTCCATCAAATGTATTGCGATTAGATATATTGTGTGTTGTCTTCGGTGCGGATATTTCGTACTTATGACTGTGACGAATTACACTGGCAATCTGAGCAATAGTTGGATTTGCAAACAGCTCATGCATACTGAAATTATTGGCTAAAGTATTTCTTATGGAAGCGGTTATTTTAACTGCCAAGAGTGAGTGACCACCGAGTGAGAAGAAATTATCATAAATACCAATTTGATTGATTTTTAGATGTTCTTGCCATAACTGACAGAGTTTTTCCTCGATTTCATCTCTCGGTGCGATATAAGCCTGACGACGTAAGTCATTTTCATTCGGAATAGGTAACGCTTTTTTATCCACTTTATTGTTCAAATTCAGTGGAATGCGTTCCAATGGGATATAGAGACTAGGCACCATATAGTCAGGCAGTTGCTTTTTCAAGGCGGATTCCAGTAGCTCTGCAAGTTCTCCACTAATAGCAGGAAGTTGCGGATAATTAGCTAAATGCGTTTGGCTGTAATCTGAGCGCGCCTGCACTTGAGGTAATTCTCCACGGCTGAAAATCACATCCAGTAAATCAGGCTGCTGCTGTGACCATGTAAGTTCACACTGGTAGCCGCACTGTTCCGCATATTGAAGTAAGGATTCGAGTGCCAAAACTTGCTCTGCGACTTCTGGAGAAAAACCGCTGGCATCTTTTGGTAGAAAAACAATCTGATCAGATGGCCAATGGCGTAGCCCTTCCGCTAAATCAAAATCATCTTTGATACGGGCATTAGGAATACCAGAGACACCAAATGTATCGAATTTCCCTGCCTCCAACACATTACAGAGATCTTCAATAGAATTAAAATCACACCAGATTAGGGGTAAATTGCAACATAATTCTGCATTTTTATCGCACTTATGTAATATCACTTCATAACGATAGCGCAGCATTTCATTGTCGCCAACACCACGTTTAACCAAAATATCCACTCTGCCAATTTCAGGGTAACGCGTCGGCAATTGTGCAAAATAGGTTGGGCTCAATAAAAACTCTTTTTCTTTCTGTAGACGCTGTTGAATACGGTTTGCCAACGTACCCACCGAAATACGTTGCCCATTCAGGCGATTTTTCTCGATGGCTGTTACATGTGCAGTTAACAAATCTAAGTTACGGATGTCTCCTAGCAGAATTTTTCCCCCGGATTTAACCGCGGGTAATAACTGGGTAATGACTTTTTCCAGATACTGAATATTGGGGAAGTATTGAACAACGGAATTAATCACAACGGTATCGAACTGATCAGGCGTGATGGTGCCCAAATTCAGTGCATCCCCCCTTCTTAGCTCCACGTGCGACCAGCCACGCTGTTGCAAAATCTTCTGGTGACGCGCCAATACCTCCGCTGAAATATCCGTGGCTAATACTGATTCGCATCGTCCAGCGTAACGATATAACAATAAGCCCGATCCACAGCCAATTTCCAATAAGCTTCTGGGGTGCAGGAATTCAATCCGCTGCATAGTTCCCATCCGCCACTCTTCCATTTGATCTAACACAACTGGCTGTTCGGTATAGCTGTTCATCCAACCATCAAAATCACTATTGTTATCGCTCTCATCGGTAGCAATATTTTCTGTTATCTCCCGCCGATACTGACCATCAAAGATCTCTGTCCAGCTTTCAATGTAATCGGCATTAAAATCGGCTGCTTTCTCCGCCAACCAATTGGTACTCGGGCAAACATAAGCAATGAGTTTCCTGTCCTCACTGTCATAACCATCAACGATCACGGCAGCATTACTTAAAATCTCCTGCCTCGCCAGTACCGACTCAATTTCCCCCAATTCAATGCGATGGCTGCGAATTTTGATCTGCGAATCCCGGCGGCCAATGAATTCCAACTCACCTTCCGGCGTCCAGCGTACTAAATCACCGGTACAGTAAAGTCGGTCTGCCGGGTTGGGACTGAAAGGATCTCGGATAAACTGTTTTTCCGTGATATCCGGTGCATTTCGGTAACCACGCGCCAGTTGAATGCCGCCGATATGCAGTTCCCCGA
The DNA here is from genome assembly GCF_035181445.1 of Photorhabdus africana. Classification (NCBI taxonomy): domain Bacteria; kingdom Pseudomonadati; phylum Pseudomonadota; class Gammaproteobacteria; order Enterobacterales; family Morganellaceae; genus Photorhabdus; species Photorhabdus africana. Next base: position 57,000 of record NZ_JAXBVE010000022.1, on the reverse strand, counting down.
CAGCGCCAAGAGGCAGCAGATTACCGTCGGCATTCAGGATTCGCATCACGGTATTCGGCAACGGTTTTCCAATCATCACTCGCTTATTTGCTGTTAATAAGGCGGAAGTCACAATCGAAGTACACTCTGTTGGGCCATAAACGTTAAACAGCTTTCTGCCCTGCGACCACTGCGCGGCGATATGCGGTGCCACGGCTTCCCCTGCCAACAACAAGGTTGAAACTGTGCGCCATTTGTTGAAATCCAAATGAGGCAACAGCGCCGGCGGGAGTACAGCATGGGTAATATGGTATTTTTCAACCATCTCATCCAACCATTCAGGCGAGCGGCGATGTGTTTCTGCAATCAAATACAATGTGGCGCCATAGGCCAAGGTCATTGCCATTTCCAACACTGCGGCGTCGAAGCTCCAGGAAGCAAACTGCAACCCACGAATATCAGCATCCGCACCAAATAACGCGGCTTGTGCTTGCGCCAGATTCACCCACCCCTTGTGCTCCAACATCGCGCCTTTTGGTCGGCCGGTAGAGCCAGAGGTATAAATGACATAGGCCAGATGATTTTCTGTCAGGGGCACCGGACGATGCACGATATTGCCGGTAGGCAGGTTTTGTACATATAAATGTACCGTTTCAGCATCCAGGCAGATAACGCGTTGCTGACTGATAGGCAATTTATCAACCAGCGGTGTTTCGGTCAGGATAACTTCAGCCCCGCTGTGCTCCAGCATGTATTGCAGGCGCGCTTGCGGATAACTGGCATCCAAAGGCACATAAGCACCACCCGCTTTGAGGATGCCCAGCAGTGCAATCACTGTTTGCAACGACCGGGGCAGGCAAATTGCAACCAAGGTATCTGGCTGGATACCTTGCTCAATCAGGTAATGCGCCAATTGATTGGCCTGAACATTAACCGCCTGATAACTTAAGGTTTCCTCACCAAAAACCAGCGCGGTTTTTTCAGGATTCAGTGCCACCTGTTCTTCAAACAGCTCATGGAAGCAACGCCCTTGTGAATCATGGTTCTGCGGCCCATTTAATTCATGCAGTAAAATATGCTTTTCAGCTTCTGACAATAATGGGAGTTCATGAATGGAGGGCTCTTTATTGACTGACTCATCTGTCATTACCTCAACAATGCCAGAAAGCAAGGTTGCGTAATTGGCGATAAATCTTTCAATGGTATTACTATCGAACAGACTGGTATTTGAAATCCATACTATAGATAATTCGCCTGTCTGCGCTTCTTCAAAAACATGGATTTCCAAATCAAACCGAGTTGTTCTGAGTAAATTATCCCCGAGTTCAATAATATCATCCTGTCCCAGTATTGCGTCACGTTGGTTATTCTGTACTGCAAACATGATCTGAAATACCGGATTATAATTTAAGCTTCGTTCCGGGCTGAGCTTTTCCACCAACATCTCAAACGGCAAAGCTTGATGTTCATAAGCATCTAGGATGGTACGGCTGTTCTGTTTTAATAATTCACTGAACGTCGGCTGACCGGATAAATCTGTTCTAATAACCAGTGAATTAACAAAAAAACCGATCAGAGGTTCAATATCAGGATGTTGTCTGCCGGCAATAGCTGTTCCAACCAGAATATCTTTTTCATTGCTATAGCGGCTCAGTAATACGGTAAAAGCCGTTTCCAGGAACATAAATAGTGTAACGTTATGTTTGGTGCATAATGCTCTCATTGCTTGGGTAAGATGTGCTGAAATACGCTGTAGATGAAGCCGTCCTTCAATATTTTGTTTCTCTGGCCGTGGATTATCCAGCGGCACACGGTGGACGGGTGAAATTCCAGCTAACTGATTCTGCCAGTATGTCAGTTGTTTTTTCAGCACATCACCTTGCAACCAACTCTGTTGCCACTGGGCATAATCGGCATATTGAATTCTCAGCGGCGGTAGCGGATTTGCTTTATCCTGACAATACGCTTTGTATAACGTAAAAAATTCATGGAGAAATATTGCCATCGACCAACCATCGAAGGCGATATGATGTATCGTATAAATAATAAGATAATCATCTTCTGCCAATTTTATTAACCGGACGCGCAGCATCAAATCGGTATTCAGGTTGAAAATTAGATTTTCTTCTTCCTTACTAATTTGTTTTACCTGATCGTTTTTCTCAGTTTCAGACAACGCCGATAAATCATGATGTGTAATCGGTAAATCATAATCCGAGGCAATAAATTGCCGCGGTTCATTATTGATGATTTTAAAATGGGTACGCAAAACTTCATGGCGTTCAAGTAATGCCTTAACGGCTGCCTCAAACGCCTCTATGTTAATGGATTCCCGCAGCCTGAAATCCCCCATACAGTTATATTGGCGACTACCTCCATCCAGTTGATCAATAAACCATAGTCGTTGTTGGGCAAATGAAAGCGGATAATGTTCTGCTTTGCCATCACGCTGAATATCTTGTAAAAAGTGATGCGTTTGAGTTTGTTCTTCTGAATCGAGCTGGTTGAGAAAATCAATCAACTCCTGTTTATGCAGTTTCCATTCACTGAGCAACTCGGGTGGAATACTGCTGCGGCGAGTCTCGTATTGTAAACGATTATCAGTAACGAACAGAGTAATTCCCTGCTCTAAAGACTCATTGATAATTCGCGCGGCATTTCTCATATATCACCTTTCAATAGTTCTTGCGCTGTTTCTTTCCCAGCCTGGAAATGTTTTCTTTTTTCTTTGATAAGATGAATAGTGACAATCTGTGATAGCTGCTCAAGTGTCGGATGTTCAAAAACACTTCTCAACGGAACTTCTATTTCTAATTCGTTACGTATTGAACTAATAAGGCGAGTTGCCTGAAGTGAATGTCCACCTAAGGTGAAGAAATTGTCATAGATGCCTACTTGGCTGACATTCAATAACCGCTTCCATAACTGACCAATCTTAATTTCTATTTCATTTCTTGGTGCCACATAGTTTTGTCGGCGTAAATCATCTTCATTTGGGATCGGTAACGCTTTTTTATCCACTTTGTTATTTAATGTGAGTGGCATTCGTTCCAGTGGAATATAGAGACTTGGCACCATATATTCTGGCAGTTGCTGTTTCAGTGCGGATTCGAGTAATTCTGACAGTTCCCCACTGATGGTCGAAATTTGCGGATAATTAGCTAAATGGGTTTGATTGTAGTCAGTACGTGCTTGTACCGGCGGTAACTCTCCACGACTAAAAATCACATCCAGCAAATCAGGCTGCTGTTGTGACCACGTCATGCCACATTGATAGCCACATTGTTCAGCGTATTGCAGTAAGGATTCGAATTCCTGAACCTGTTGTAATGCCTGAGGGGAGAAACTGCCGATATTTTCTGGTGGCGTTATCATCTGATTGGCTGACCAATGACGCAGCCCTTCTGACAAAGTGAGATCATCTTTAATTCTGGCGTTGGGGATACCTGAAACACCCAATATATCCTCGGTGCCCATCTGTAACAAATTACGCAAACTTTCAAAAGAATCGAAATTATGCCAATTTGAAAACAATTCATTACAAGATTGGGTATTTTCATCTCTTTTGTGCAATATGACATCGTAACGATAACGCAACATTTCATTGTCGCCGATGCCACGTTTAACCAGAATATCAACCCGGCCAATTTCAGGGTAACGTTCCGGTAACTGGGCAAAATAAGTTGGACTGAGTAAAAACTCGGGTTCTTGTTGTAAACGCCGCTGAATACGGTTCGCCAGCGTCCCTACCTGAATACGCTGTCCGTTAAGATGACTTTGCTCTATCGCTGTAGCATGGGCGGTTAATAGATCTAAGTTGCGGATATCTCCCAGCAAAATTTTCCCACCCGCTTCAACCGCCGGTATTAACTGCTCAAGTACTTTGTCCAGATATTGAACATTGGGGAAATATTGAATAACAGAGTTAATCACGACAGTATCAAATTCATCAGCACTCAATGTTCCTAAGTCGAGCGCATCTCCTCTTCTGAGCTGCACATGTGACCAGCCACGTTGTTGCAAAATATGTTGATGCCGATTTAAAACCTCAGCCGAAATATCGGTAGCCACCACTGATTCGCACCATTCAGCATAGCGATACAACAATAATCCGGTACCACAGCCAATTTCCAGTAAGCGATGAGGATGCAGGGATTTAATCCTGTGCATGATTCCTGCTAACCATTCCTCCATTTGCTCAAGGGCAATCGGCTGTTCAGTATAGCTGTTCATCCAACCACCGAAATCACTGTCTAATGCGACTACATCACCTTTCTGAGTGCTCTCTTTTTGAGTACGATTCGTTGTGGGTTTCGTTGTGGGTTGACGGTACTGCTCATCAAAAATTTCTGTCCAGCTCTCAACGCTGCTTGCGTTAAATTCAACCGCTTTTTCACCTAACCACCCTGTACGTGGGCAGACATACGCAATGAGTTTTTTATCTTCATCTTGACCATAAGCGATCACAACAGCACTACTTAAAGCATCATGCCCAGACAAAACTGTCTCGATTTCACCCAATTCTATGCGGTGACTACGGATCTTAACCTGAGAGTCAACACGGCCGATAAATTCCAACTGACCATCCGGTGTCCAGCGCACTAAGTCGCCCGTTCGATAAAGCCTGTTTTCCCAGCCATCCGTTGAATGTGAGCTGAATGGATCACGGATAAACTGCCTTGCTGTGGTTTCCGGTGAGTTTCGGTAACCGCGTGCTAACTGAACGCCGCCAATATACAGTTCCCCGATAACGCCCATCGGAACCAAATTCCCTTCTGGATTAAGAATACGCATCACAACGTTGGGCAACGGTTTTCCAATCGTAATCTTCTCGTCAGTGAGTAACGCTGTGGTGACAATGGATGTACATTCTGTCGGGCCATAGACGTTAAACAGTTTTCTATTCTGTGACCAACGAACAGCAATCTGTGGTGGTACTGCTTCACCCGCCAAAAGCAAAGTTGAGACAGAACGCCATCTATTAAAATTCAGATGAGGAAGCAGTGCCGGTGGTAGTACAACATGGGTTATCTGATGTTTTTCAACGACCTCATCCAACAATTCAGGGGAACGCCGTTGGGTTTCGGAAATCAAATAGAGTGTTGCGCCATAAGCCAATGTCATCGACATCTCTAAGATCATGGCGTCAAAACTCCAGGAGGCAAACTGCAACCCCCGGCAATGTGAGTCAATACCAAATAAATCTGCTTGCGAGAATGCCAGATTAACCCACCCTCTATGTTCCAGCATCACCCCTTTCGGTTTGCCGGTAGAGCCGGAAGTATAAATCACATAAGCCAGATGATTTTCCGTAAGCGGAAGTGGGCGCTCAGTAATATTATCTGTAGGCCTATGTTGTAGCTGAGACTGTACTGTCTCTGTATCCAGACAAATAACTTTCTGCTGGCTGATTGGCAGTTTTTCAATAAGGTGAGTTTCGGTCAGGATGAATTCGACTTCACTATGATCCAACATATATTGAAGGCGGGCTTTCGGATAACTGGGGTCTAACGGTACATAAGCGCCACCCGCTTTAAGAATACCCAATAATGCCACAACCGCTTGCAATGACCTTGGTATGCAAAATGCAACCAACGTGTCCGGTATGATCCCCTGCTCAAGCAGATAGCGAGCCAATTGGTTAGCTTGCTCATTCAATGACTGATAGCTCAGGGTGTCATCGCCCAAAATCAGTGCATTTTTTTCAGGGTGTTGTGATACCTGATCTTCGAAGAGTTCATGGAAACATTTCCCAGTCTGGTAAGGAATTTGTCGCCCGCTCCATTCATGCAGTAAGGTATTCCGTTCAGCATCCGCCAATAATGGAATGTCATGAACGGACGGCTCGCTAATACCGGCATGATGCTTCATCACATCAACAATATTGGTCAGCAAAATTTCGTAATTGGCGATTAATCTGTTAATGGTCGCATTTCTGAACAGGCTGGTGTCAGAGATCCATCCAATGGATAACTCACCTTCGTCTTCTTCATAGATATGAACTTCCAAATCAAATCGGGTGGTCAGCAGGGAACGTTCTTTGGATGTAACAATGCTATCCTGCTCCAGCGTTGTATCCCGTTGATTATTCTGTACTGCAAACATGATCTGGAAAATAGGATTATAATTTAAATTCCGTTCTGGGCTGATTTTCTCCACCAGCATCTCAAAAGGCAGGTCTTGATGTGCATAAGCATCCAGGATCGTACGACTATTTTGTTTTAATAACTCACTGAATGTCGGCTGACCGGATAAATCCGTTCTGATCACCAGTGAATTGACGAAAAATCCAATCAAAGACTCAGTGTCACGGTGTCTTCGTCCGGCAAGTGGCATGCCAACCAGAATATCCTTTTCACTACTGTAACGACTCAACAACACCGCAAAAGCCGTTTCCAGAAACATAAATAACGTCACTTCATGTTTGGCGCACAGTGCTCGTATTTCTTGGGTCAACGCTTTTGAAATACGTTGTGGATGAACATTCCCTTCAAAATTTTGTTTTTCTGGTCGTGGATTATCCAATGGAAAACGGTGAAGTGGAGAAATAGCTGATAATTGGTTTTGCCAGTAATCCTGCTGTTTTTGCAGAATATCCCCTTGCAGCCAGTCCCGTTGCCATTGGGCATAATCAGTATATTGAACGGGTAATGGCGGCAGAGGATTACCCTCGCCTTGGCAATAAGCACGATATAATGTCAGCAGCTCACTGATAAAGATTGCCAGCGACCAGCCATCACAGGCGATATGATGAATCGTATAGAGAATGAAATAATCATCATCTGTTAATTTTAGCAACCGAATACGCAGCATTAGGTCAGCGCTGAGATTAACAGCTTGTTTCCACTCTTGCTCACCAAGTTGTTTAAGCTGTTGTTGCTGCTCAAATTCTGAAAGTGTGGACAGATCGTGTATGGTAATCGGCAAATCATAAGCAGTCGCGATAACCTGCCGTGGCTCATTATCAATAATTTTGAAATAAGTACGCAGCGATTCATGACGTTCAAGCAATGTTGCTATAGCCGCCTCAAAAGCGTTGAGATTGAGCGACTCTCTCAACCTGAAATCACCTGTGCAGTTATATTGTGGACTGCCTTCGGTGAGTTGATCGATTAACCACAAACGCTGTTGAGCAAATGAAAGTGGATAATGTTCCGCACAGTCATAACGCGGAATACCTTGCAGTCGATGAGTGTCCGTATCCTCTTCTGAATCGATTTGCTTCAGGAAATCAATCAGTTCTTGTTTATGTTGTTTCCATTCATTAAGCAGTTCTGGAGGAATGCTATCTCGGCTGGTTTTATATTTCAGTTTGTTATCAATAACAAACAGAGTAATCCCTTGATTTAAAGCTTCATTGATAATTTGTGCCGCATTTTTCATATATCACCTTCCAATAGTTCCTGTGTTGTCTCTTGCCCAGCTTGGAAATGCTTTCTTTTTTCCTTAACCTGATGAATCGTGGCGATTCGTGCTAATCGCTCAAGTGTTGGATGCTCAAAGACACTGCTCAACGGTATTTCAATGTTTAGATCATTGCGTATTAAGCTGATAAGGCGGGTTGCTTGAAGAGAGTGACCACCCAGCACAAAAAAGTTGTCATAAATGCCGACTTGACTAACGCCCAACACTTTTTGCCATAACTGACTGATTTTTCTCTCTACTTCATTTCTTGGCGCGACATAACCTTGTTGGCGGAAATCATTTTCATTTGGAATAGGCAACGCTTTTTTGTCCACTTTGTTATTTAACGTGAGTGGCATTCGCTCTAGCGGAATATAAAGGCTTGGCACCATGTATTCTGGTAATTGTTTTTTCAGTGCGGATTCAAGTAGCTCAGAAAGTTCAGCTTTAATATCGGAGGATTGAGAAACATTGTCGGTATTAAATTTCAGCCCTTTTCTATCCAGCCAATCTTTGGTTGGACAAACATAGGCAATCAATCTTTTATCGTTCCCATAAGTCATAACCGCAGCACTGCTTAGAGCATCATATCCGACCAGTACAGTTTCGATTTCTCCCAACTCAATCCTGAATCCTCTAATCTTGACTTGAGAGTCAATCCGGTCAATAAATTCCACACTACCATCAGACAACCAACGGGCTAAATCTCCCGTTCGGTATAAACGTTGGGATTGGGATTTCGTTAAATCAGTCATAAATTTCGTTGCGTTTGTTTCAGGCGCATTCAAGTACCCACGCGCCAGTTGGATGCCGCCAATACATAACTCCCCCGCGGCACCAATAGGGACTAAATTGCCTGATGGATCAAGAATACGGATAACGGTATTAGGCAATGGTTTCCCAATCGTAATTTTGTTATCAGTTAATAAGCCCGAAGTCACAATAGCAGTACACTCTGTCGGGCCATAGACGTTGAACAATTTTCTGCCCTGTGACCAACGAACAGCGATCTGTGGTGGTACCGCTTCCCCCGCTAAAAGCAAAGTTGAAACGGAACGCCATTTGTTAAAGTTCAGGTAAGGCAGCAAAGCAGGGGGTAATACAGCGTGGGTAATCTGATATTTGTCAACTAATTCATCCAAATATTCAGGGGTATGCTGTTGGGTTTCTGAAATTAAATAAAGTGCTGCTCCATACGCCAGTGTCATCGATATTTCTAAGATCATGGCATCAAAGCTCCAGGAAGCGAACTGCAATCCCCGGCTATATGAATCAACACCAAATAAACCCGCCTGCGAAAGGGCCAGATTTACCCACCCCTTATGTTCCAACATAACCCCTTTCGGTTTACCCGTAGAACCAGAGGTATAAATAACGTAAGCCAGATTATTTTCCGTTAGCAGGAATGGACGTTCAGCGATATTGTCCGCAGGCATGTGCTGCAATTGTGATTGTATTGCCTCAGCATCCAAGCAGACGATTTTCTGCTGGCTGATTGGGAGTTTTTCTATCAGATTTGTTTCAGTCAGAATGAATTCAGCTTCGCTGTGTTCTAACATATATTGAAGACGGGATTTCGGATAGCTGGGATCTAACGGCAAATAAGCTCCGCCGGCTTTAATAATCCCCAGTAGCGCGACTACAGCGCGTATTGAACGAGGAATACAGAGCGCGACCAATGTTTCTGGTTTAATCTTTTGTTCTGTCAAGTAGTGAGCAAGTTGGTTAGCTTGTTTATTTAGCTCCTGATAACTTAATGAATTGCCGTCAAAAATAACGGCTGTTTTTTCAGGATGTCGGGCAGCTTGCTCCTCAAACAGTTCATGAAAACAGCCGCCATGCTGGCGGTGATCCTGTGGGCCATTCCATTCATGTAATAAAGTGTGTATTTCAGCTTCTGCTAATAGTGGAATATCATGGACAGAGGGTTGCCTGTGTATCAGATCGGAGCCAATGCATGGCTTCATGACATTAACAATATTAACAAGCAAGGTTTCATAATTGGCGATTAATCTTTCAATAGTCATATTGTTGAACAAGCTGCTGTCATAAACCCATAACAGGGATAATCCTCCCTCCTCTTCTTCATAAATATGAATTTCCAAATCAAATCGGACTTTCAAAAGCAGACGTTCTTCAAACTCAATATTATTATCCTGCGCCAGTACCGTATCACACTGAGTATTCTCCAGAGTAAAAGCGATTTGGAATATCGGGTTATAATTTAAGTTTCGTCCCGGACCCATTTTTTCTACCAACATTTGAAATGGCAGATCTTGATGTGCATAAGCATCCAGGATAGTACGACTGTTCTGCTTTAATAACTCACTGAACGTGGGCTGGCCGGATAAATCCGTTCTGATCACCAGAGAGTTAACAAAAAAGCCAATCAGAGGCTCAATATCATGGTGCCTTCTCCCTGCAAGTGGTGTTCCGACCAGAATATCTTTTTCATTACTGTAACGACTCAACAATACGGCAAAGGCTGTCTCCAGAAACATGAATAATGTGACTTCATGTTGGTGACATAATACGCTTATTTCTTGTGTCAAATCCTTTGAAATACGTTGTTCATTAAGCCGCCCCTCAAAACTCTGTTTCTCTGGTCGTGGGTTATCCAGTGGAAAACGGTGAAGTGGAGAAATACCTGATAACTGGGTTTGCCAATAATCCAGTTGTTTTTTCAGAATATCGCCTTGCAGCCAATTTCGTTGCCATTGAGCATAATCGGTATATTGGATTTTAAGTGGCGGTAATGGGGCTATTTCTCCTTTACTATACGCGCGATATAAGGTGATAAGTTCATTGACAAAGATCTCTATTGACCAACTATCACAGGCAATATGGTGAATAGTATAAATAATCACATAATCATTTTCGGCCAGCTTTATCAGGCGAATACGCAACATCAAATCAGTACTGAGGTTAAAAACCAAGTTATCTTCTTCTTTACTGAATCTTTTGATTTGAGATTCTTGCTCAGTTTCAGAGAATGCGGTCAAATCATGTCGTGTAATGGGTAAATCATAGCAATGTGTTATGACTTGCCGTGGCTCATTATCAATAACTTTAATATGGGTACGTAACGCCTCATGACGCTCAAGCAATGTTTTTACCGCAGCCTTAAAAGCGTTGAAATTCAGTTGTTCCCGTAATCTCAAATATCCGGGACAATTATATTGAGGACTACCTTCGGTAAGTTGGTCGATAAACCACAGGCGTTGTTGAGCAAATGAGAGTGGATAATGTTCTGCATTGCCATCACGTTGGATATTCTGTAATTGATATGTTTGAATTTCTTCTTTTGCATCAATCTGGCTCAAGAAGTCGATCAACGCTTGTTTATAATTTTGCCATTCACTGAATAATTCAGCAGGAATACTATCACGGCCAGTTTCGTATTGTAATCGGTTATCAGCAACAAACAGAGTAATTCCTTGATTTAAAGCCTCATTCACAATTTGCGCTGCATTCTTCATATATCTCCTTGAAAATATAATATCAAATTATTTACACGCGTGATTATTTATCATGTCCGTAATTATTAAATAAAAATTTCTAATCATGTTAGCATATGGGCATCGAAAATCATTAGTGACGTTGTTTGATCTTGTTATCAAAATAGCGAAAAAAATAAATCATTTTTCATAATTATAACCACACCCTATTTTATTATTATCTGTTATTCCTATAGGAAATGAATTCAAAAATATTTTCACTTTTTCGCGCAACTGCCACATATACTGGCAGCAATGATTTCGTGTCACTGTTTCATACAGAGATTGCACAGGCGTTCAAATTTATTCAGCTAAGGATAATAAACATATAAAATAATAGGTTAATAGGATGACGGGCCAGACAATCATTGACCAGTCGGATTTTATGAATACTGCAATTATCCAAAATTAACGTTAGAGTTTCAGTGTGACAATATTCACCCAAAATATTGATAAATACTTAAATATTCATTACCATTATTTACACAACCTCTTTATTCATATTTTACCGCTAGTATATATACCCAATGGATTTCAAGATGCATCGCGGCGGCAAGGGAGCGAATCCCCGGGAGCATAGCGAACTATGTGACCGGGGTGAGTGAGTGCAGCCAACAAAGAGGCAACTTGAAATCTATAAGGTATATTGCTTCTGCTTATTCCGCTTTTGAGATATTTCTACCATGTCACATTTTCAGCATGAAGGAAAGTTATTGTCTCAACTTGTTCAAGCAAATCATGGGATAATTGTATATAAATCTTTTCCTCAGATTCAGATACATTGTAAAGGTAGAGGTCTTTCCAACCATATTGACAGTTAAACACCTGACATGGCGGAAAGGACTTAATTGCCGCCCCAAAATACTCCTCAACCCATTCACGCGTCATTGGATTAACCAAAGGGGATGGCAATTGATTTGGATAAACATAACCGGGCCGTTCTTCATCGATCAATGTCAGCGTGACATGAGTTAATTCCTTGCTGGTCCGGTTAAAAGCCAGAAATATCCCCTCTTTCTGCATATCTAACGACACATAATCGTCACCAGAATCTCCTCCAAGCTTACTCTTATAAGGAATCAGACCTTCATTAAAAATTTCCTGATAGGTTTTCCCTAAACTATTAATTCTTCAACATTGATCGTCACTATTTATATAACCTCTTTATTTATATCTGACCTATAGCATATAAACATGGATAATGGTTTATTAACTGCTATAAAATGAAAGTAGAAAAATATTCCAGAAAGCGTTTATACAATATGCTCAAAGATTAATGCATGTACCCGTAAATCAGCCAAATAGAGAAAACGAATTTCTGTATTAGGATATTGCTCACTCAACTTATGTGTATAAGAATCATATCCACCAACAATGCCAATAACAGGGATTTTTTCTGGGCCACCAGCAGAATCTGGTTCCCCCATAAGGGCTCTAACAATTGCTCTATCCATTGAATGTAAAAATGGGTAAGGCAATTCTCCATTATATTCTCCACTACCTTCATAAGCGTTAATAAGTGTAATTTGTACAGATTCTAATATACTTGAATCAGCGTGAAACACTAATGTAAGGCCAACGTCAGGTCCACAATTGAACGTATCAGCATTCTCAAACAGAAACTCAAACTTTTCGGCTGGAATAAATTGTTTTTCAACTAATAGATCGGCTGTCTGTCCCAAACTTTTTATGATTGCAATAACATCCACCATTATTTGTACAACTCCTGTTCTTGATTAAACCAATCCATCTGCTATTTCGTTTTTTCAAATTACTCACAAATGAATTGGCTTTCAATAATAACCACCCATCTATTACTAACTACCAACGTACTTCTGATGTAAGCAAGAACATTACAGATTCAACACGCTCAAACAGGTCATAATCAACCTGCATACTAGTCGGCATCCGAAAATCCAATAACGTATATAGCTCTGTCCATCCAACATCCTTCTTGAGAATTCTTCGCGGAGGAAGTGCCTTTTCTGGTTTACCTAATTGTTCGTGCAGCCATTGCCTGAACATCAATGTCTTCAAAGGAGAAGGCAACTCATTAGGAAATTGGTAGGAGGATTTCTTCTGATCAAGCAAAAGAAGCTCTATAGCAAACAGAATTTTGCCATCCCTCTTAAAGGCCAAATACATACCCTCTTTAATCATATCCAAAGTGATATCAGGATCTCCTGGGTATCCTGTTGGCTTAGTCTTATAAGGGATTAACCCCTCATCAAAAATTTCCTGATAAGGCTTACCCAAACTGTTTATTAATGCCTCTACATTGACTGTCATTTATATAACTCCTGTTCTTGGTTAATCTTATGCATTTTGGCTCTAGCATCCTCAAGCTGCTCTTCTGTTGCACCATACTGTTTCAACGCTGGTTTTATAGCATCAAAATCACGATCTACAGCCGCTCTCAAATCATTAGCATCTTGCTCTATTTGAGACAGAGAGTTTCGGCCTCCATAAGTTGCACTAAACTTTTGATGTACCTCAGCCGGAATAATAATGGCAGCAACATCCTTAGCGTCTTCATTTAATTTAGAAATTGATAAGGTTGGATATAGCTTCCTCAATTTAGCTCTCACAGCCGCTGCCGAAGGCATATGATCAGCATGCGTTCCATTCCTCAGTCGCCCCGCAAAATTTCTATACAAATCTACTTCAAACAATTTCACCGGTGGTTTACTCAAATACACATACACCGGCGGCATATTCGGGATGGGGAGGATCAGAATATAATCACGAAAATCCTTCTCTTCCGGCATCGGTAACGATTCAATATCGCTGCCCACTTTATCCGGGATCGGCAACACGGTTATTTGCGACGGAATAAACGGTTGTTCTTCATTCCCGGTATGGGCTGGAACTTTGAATTCCTGTTCGTTCGGCGTCCATAAAATTATCGGCCGGTATTCTCCCGGTTCCCAGAACTCGTAATTACCGGTGGTCCGATTCAGCGTCATCATGCGAACCGGCACTTTATCCAAGCCGCCTTCCGGGCTGACGTGATATCCCTGAACCGTCATCCTGCCGCTTTTTTCATCTCTGATCCAGCGAAAACGTACACGAGTTGGTGCTTTACCGTACTGTTCCGCTATCTGTCTCAGGCGATACGGATCTAAGTAATCCTCCTCACCCTCATTCAGCTTCGGTGAATAAAACAGCCCCATTAACCCAACTGTCACCGGATTCGGTGCCGCTAGCCAACGTCCTGCACTGATGGCACCGCCGCCAATGTAACGCATCACCAGCGTTTCCCCTTCCGCTACCGCGCTGCGGGCAGTGGCGGCCACGGCGGTAGCGGCGGCTTCGGCTTTATCTTCACCACTACGGAACCACCGTTTATACCACGGCAATTTTTTATCCTGCGGTTTATCCGGTTCAGGCGGCTGTTTCTCACCTTGTGGAGGCGGTTCTGATTTTTGCGGCGTCACCGGAGTGGGAGATGACGGAACCTGATATATCGCCATTCTGCCGAAGTTATCCGCCGGTTCGGCTTCGGTTCCGGCATCGGTACAACCTTTACCCCGTAAGCAGGATTTCGCAAACACTGGTATTGGAGGCGCCTTAGTCACAGGAGGTTCAGGCTGAACGTTTCTCGCTTCCTCCATCGGCGACGAGAAATTCTGGACCGCCATATTAACAGGGGCTGTAGCCCGATTATTGGGCTGCTCCTGCTTCTCATAGCTGTCCATCTCCGAATTGATAAACCTAGCCCGACAGGGGCAAGTACTCACACTATCCAATGTGCCAGCCAACTTACGTCCCATATCAAACACATCGGATACACCACCGACAATCGTATAAGTACCGGGATGTTTGCCACAAGTGACCTTATCCCCTTCACGAGCGGTTGCCCGTCCATTAAATGTCATGGTGTGGTCACCGGTAATAATCTGTCCGCCACAGGTTGTCTTATCACCAACGAGCAAGAAATATCCTATTGCCATCTATTCATCTCTCCATTGATTTACAGTATGGAGAGTGGATCTAATTGAAATTATCGTCATATCATTATCACCATGAGTTAATACACATGATTAATAATTCACCATATTTCACTTAAAAAACATATAGGAATATTCTGAAAATTGCTTATTTTATTGTCTCTAACAGGTGTAAAACATCATTTTTTGCAGCAATTTGTATACAATAAAATAACAATTGTGGGTGTCACCGCCATTGCGATGATCATATATACCTTATGGATTTCAAGATGGATCGCGACGGCAAGGAAGCGAATCCCCGGGAGCATAGAGAACGATGTGACCGGGGTGAGTGAGTGCCGCCAACAAAGAGGCAATTTGAAAGATGACAGGTATAAAGTCGAAAAAATAATGGTTCGGTATGTTTGGAAAGCCGTTAAACTCAGAAAATCAAAACGCTGACCATAAAGATCAGCGCTTTGTCATTCATCTCAAATCAAATATTTATTATTGGCCAAACATCTCTCGCAACCAGCCCGGTGCTTCTTCTTGCTGTTGAACCGGTGCTGATACCGCTGTTTGCTGGCACAAACTCTGTGGATCATAAGTCCAAACCGGTAATGTTCGCCAACCACTGCCACTACAGCTAAAGCTGCCATCCTGATTAACCGCCATATCGACAATGCCTTCCGGTGGAATGTTATTCAACATCAGCGGCGTCTGATTTTCCAGATAACGGCGATATACATTCAACGCCCCTGTAGCGCCTGTCAGATTGGTCGGTCCGTTGTTATCGCGGCCAACCCATGCGATCACCACTTCTTTACCATCGATTCCGGCAAACCAGCTATCACGCAGATCATTGGTAGTGCCCGTTTTACCCGCCAGATTATAGCGACCAAACTTAGCATTCAGAGAACGAGAAGTTCCATTCGCCACCACCTGCTGCATACCATATAGCGTCAGATAAGCCGCCTGAGCCGGTACAGCCCGTTCAGCCTGTGGGTAACTCTGATATATCACGGTGCCATCCTCCGCGATGACAGAACGTAATGCGGAAAGCGTCGCACGGTTGCCGCCACTCGTCATCGTCTGGTATTCCTGCGCCACTTCTAACGGTGTCAAGCTAAGGGAACCCAGTAACATGGCCGGAACTTGCTGAATCACTTCCTCCGGTACGCCAAGCCGGATCAATGTGTTGCTGACATGATCAAGACCAACCGCCAATCCAAGATTCACCGTAGGAATATTCAATGAATTTGCCAGCCCATCTATCAACATGACACGTCCACGGAAACGACGGTCATAATTTCTCGGTTCCCAAACCTTGCTGTTCGGCTGTTTTACCGCAAGAGGTTCATCCGCTAGCCAAGTATTCAACCGATATTGATCAGGTTCACTCAATGCCGCCAAATAAGTCGAAGGTTTTGCCAGTGAACCAATTGAACGACGTGCCATCATCGCTCGGTTAAATCCAGCATATTGAGGTTGAGAGCCACCAACCATCGCTCTGATTTCACCACTGATGCGATCAACAATCACCATTGCCCCTTCAAGGTCGGCAATTTTGCGGGTTTTTCTCAGGCTGGCAATTCCCTCTTCTACTGCGTTTTCAGCCGCATCCTGAGATACCGGGTCCAAAGTAGTGAAGATTTTCACGCCGGACAGATCATTCACTCTATCCCCCAGTTTGTCCTGCAACTCCTGACGAACGAGCTGCATAAACGCCGGTTGTGGGGTAATAACACCACCTTTCGGTTTTACCCCCAGTGGACGAGCACTTAATAACTTATAAAGATCTTCATCAATAATTTGCTGGTTTTGTAACAGCTTGAGCACCACATTACGACGCTGGAGAGTAAGTTTAGGATTACGCCACGGATTATAGAGTGAAGCGCCTTTCACCATACCAACCAGCAACGCCTGTTGATCTAAACTCAATTCATCCACGGGACGACCAAAATAGTAGAGGCTCGCCAGCGGGAATCCTCGGATCTCCCCATCACCACTTCGGCCTAAATAAACTTCGTTCAGATACAGTTCGAGAATCCGATCTTTGCTGTAACGATAATCCATCAGCACAGCCATATAGGCTTCATTGGCTTTACGCACCAAAGTACGTTCATTGGTCAGGAACAGGTTTCTCACCAATTGCTGCGTCAGGGTACTTCCCCCCTGAACCGTGCGCCCGGCAGTCAAGTTCGCCAGTGCTGCGCGCCCAATGGAAAGAATACGGATGCCATCATGTTGATAGAAATGGCGATCTTCCGTCGCCAGCAAGGTGTTAACCAGTAAATCAGGGAAACCAGAACGTGGCACAAAAAGCCGCTGCTCCCCATTGGGGGACTGCAACATGGTAATCAGCTTCGGATCAAGGCGGAAGAACCCAAACTGACGCTGATTTTCCAGATTTTCGATCCCCGCCAAACGGTTATCACTGAACGTTAGCAGAGCGTGGATCTGCCCCTCTTTGCTGTCAGGAAAATCAAACGGACGACGCAACATTTCAATGGTTTCACCTCTGACAGAAAACTCCCCAGGGCGGGTAATTTTCGTCACCTGACGATACTGCATCCCTTCCAACAGATGTACCATCTCTTTCTTACTGTAGTTCATGCCCGGCTCAAGATTGACCATTCGTCCATAGACTGCCGCAGGTAACTCCCAAACTTTTCCATCAATGCGATCGCGGATTTTGGCATCCAGATAGATACCATAAGCCGCCAATAATACGGCAAAAATAATGAATATCTTGAATAACAACCAAAACCAACGCCGCTTTTTCTTAGGTGGACGGGAATACATTCCTTTCTTTGTCATGGGTTGATCCTCTTCATCATCGTAGTCCTCATCTTCATAGCCATTGTCATCATCATCCAACAGATACCGTCTTTTTATTGACCGTTTACGGCGGGATACCCATTTTTTGCCTTTACGTCCGATTGGTTGACGATCTTCACCAGACATTCCAAAATTCTCCAAAACCGCTCAGATGCTATTAATGGGTTTTCATATTTTTTAATGAATTTATTCACTGCAAAAACAAAGGCTAAATTCTATTACGAATATTTTTTTGTCCGCCGAGTCGGTACCGTATTTGCCGGATCATCCGGCCATAAATGTTTTGGGTAACGCCCTTTCATCTCTTTTTGTACTTCACAGTAGGACCCTTGCCAAAAAGCAGCCAAATCCTGCGTGATCTGCAATGGCCTTTGGGCTGGCGATAATAGTTCAAGCACCAGTGCTACTCGCCCTTTTGCCAGAGAGGGGCTTTGCCGCTCACCATACATTTCCTGTATCCGAACTGATAATACCGGTGGTTTATCACTGAAATAACGTATTGCTATCCGACTGCCGGTAGGGACAGTGTAATAAATAGGCAGTTCATTATCCAGACACTGTTGTTGCTGCCAATCCAGCAAATTTTCCAGTGCCGGCAACAAATCAATCTGTTTCAGCCCTTTCAAATCACGCACACCAGTAAGGAACGGCATTAACCAATAATCAAGAGAAACCATTAATGCATCATTATCTACTGCTGGCCACTGCATTTCAGGCAACCATTTGGCTGCACATTGGATACGGATGCACAACTGAACAGCCGCGGGTGACCAGTTGAGCTCATGTAATCCCTCACTGCGTAACCAGTTTAGCAGGGCCTGTTGTAATTGCTCATCTGAAGGCTTTGCCAATCGCTGAGCTTTTACTGTCAGGCTGCCACATTGCAGCCGCTCCCAGGCCTGCAACGTCCCTTTGTTATCATCCCATTCAACGACACTCTGCTCACTGAATAAATTCGGTTGTTGCTGTACCAGTAATTCAATATCCAGAGGACAAGCCAGCAAAATACGCGCATCAGGATTTCTGCTGTTTTGTAATAATGAAGGAGCTACCAGCCACGATTCGCCAGATAACTTTTCTTCATCATCTATCATCACCCCCAAACCATTAGCCAGTTGAAAACGCCCTCCCTTATCCCGATTTTTGGCTATTCTGTCAGGGAAACCTTGGGCTAATAGCATTGCAACAAATCCACAGTCTGGCTCACCAAAATGATCGCCCATATTACCCATATTCCTAACCAACTGCTTTGCCCGCCGTAACCAATGAGCTTGTCGCTGCTCAACCCAATAAGTGATGTCCGGCTGACCATCACGGGGCGGCTCCTCCAGAATCGCGGTCAGCATAGCGGCGGTTGCCAGCATATCGACCCCTTGTTCCAACCCTGCACATAACATCGCCGCCAGACGCGGATCACTGCCGGATTCCGCCATTTTTCTGCCTCTGGGCGTTAACTGACCATGGTTATTAACTGCACCTAACTGTAATAACAGCGATTTGGCTACCGCCAGAGCAGCGGCAGGTGGTCTATCTAACCAGCGCAATTGGGAAATATCATGACATCCCCACTGCAATAAGGAGAACCATAAGCCACCGAGATCAGCATTCAGAATTTCGGGCTCACTATACTCTGCCGCTCTTTCTGCCTGTTCTTGGCTGAATAAATGCCAACAAACACTGGCTTCCAACCGTCCCGCTCGACCAGCTCGTTGTATCATAGAAGCTTGACTGATGCGTTGAGTGATCAGGCGAGTCAATCCATTTTTGGGTTCAAAACACGTCGTGCGTTCAAGACCACTATCAATCACCAGTCGAATACCTTCAATCGTTAAGCTGGTTTCTGCAATGTTAGTCGCCAAAACAACTTTACGGCGTCCACATGGTGAAGGTTCAATAGCCTTTTGTTGCTCAGCCAATGACAACGCACCGTATAACGGGCACAAATCGGTATCCTCGGCAACTCTCCCGCTAAGCAGCCCAAATATCCGTTGAATTTCTCCGCTACCCGGCAAAAACAATAGTACAGACCCTTGCTCCTGTTGGAGTAACCGCAATACAACGGTGGCTATACTCTGTTCAAAAGGTTGGTGAGCAGACAAAGGATAATAATGTCTGGTCACAGGAAAGCTTCGCCCTTCTGAAATAATCACTGGCGCATCAGGTAGTAAAGAAGAGAGCCGCTGATTATCCAGTGTCGCTGACATGATCAAAATTCGCAGATCATCCCGCAGTCCTGCCTGTACATCCAGCAACAATGCCAACGCCAAATCAGCCTGCAAGCTGCGCTCATGGAATTCATCCAGAATCACCAGAGAAACCCCGGTCAGCATGGGGTCCTGCTGTAACATTCGGGTTAAAATGCCTTCTGTTACCACTTCAAGGCAAGTAGTTGCACTCACTTTCGTTTCTGAACGCATCCGGTAACCCACGGTCTGCCCGGTATTTTCATTCAGTTGAGCGGCAAGGCGATTGGCGACACTGCGAGCAGCAATCCGCCGTGGTTCTAACATTATGATACGCCCAGAGAAATTGGCTTTTTTCAGAATTTCCAATGGCAAAGCCGTCGATTTCCCGGCACCAGCCGGAGCGTGAAGCAGGACCTGTTGTGAACTATTCAACGCACTCAGGACAGGTTCGACGACCTCATATACAGGCAATAAAGACACAAACACCCCATACAAAGAAAGTTAACTTTCAACCGCCAGCATTGTAGCATTGCCTGCTTCAATCTTATGCCATCAGTCATTTAGGAGTTTTTATGGAATTCCATCCACCTTTACAATCCGCCACGCTAATTCGTCGCTATAAACGTTTCCTGGCTGATGTCACCACACCGGAAGGTGAAACACTGACTATCCACTGTGCTAATACCGGTGCCATGACCGGCTGTGCGACACCGGGAGATACGGTGTGGTATTCCACCTCCGATAATCCAAAACGTAAATACCCCAACAGTTGGGAATTGACAGAAACACAGACTGGTCACTGGATTTGTGTCAATACGCTCAGAGCAAATGATTTAGTCGCCGAGGCTATTGCACAAAATGCCATTCCAGAATTTTCTGAATATAAAAAAATCAGTCGGGAAGTGAAATATGGCGAGGAGAACAGTCGGATAGATTTACTGTTACAAGCAGAACAACAAGTTAATTGCTATATTGAAGTGAAATCAGTGACACTGCTCCAAGAAAATTGTGGCTATTTCCCAGATGCTGTCACAACCCGCGGACAGAAACACTTGCGGGAATTGCAACACATAGCAGAACAAGGGCAAAGAGCTGTTTTATTTTTTGCTGTTTTGCATTCAGGGATCAATCAGGTCGCTGCGGCTGCACATATTGATCATAATTATTCATCTCTTTTGGAACAAGCGCAAAACTCTGGGGTCGAAGTTATCTGTTACCAGGCCAACATGACAGGAAAAGGGATGGTTTTAGGCGATAAGTTAACTTTTTTACTGAAATGATTAACTTACCGATTCACCTAATATTTTCAGCCAGGTTGTACAAGGTGTAAAGGCATGCAATACATTTGCTTCCACACCATTGTGAAACTAATGGCAGGAACAATTGCCAACCCATGCTCCATCTGCTATTTATAGCGGCCTGTTTTTTTCCCCGCTAGGGGTTTGTTTGATAGTGCGTGTGTAGGAGAAGTATTATGCAAGAAGGGCAAAAACGTAAAACCTCGTCCTTAAGCATTCTCGCCATCGCTGGGGTAGAACCTTACCAAGAAAAGCCAGGTGAAGAATACATGAACGATGCCCAGTTGGCGCATTTCAAGCTAATTCTTGAAGCATGGCGCAATCAGCTCAGGGATGAAGTAGATCGTACTGTATCTCATATGCAAGATGAGGCAGCGAACTTCCCTGATCCAGTTGACCGTGCGGCGCAGGAAGAAGAATTCAGTCTTGAATTACGTAACCGCGATCGTGAACGTAAATTGATTAAGAAGATCGAGAAAACCCTGAAAAAAGTCGAAGATGACGATTTCGGTTTTTGTGAATCCTGTGGCATTGAGATCGGCATCCGTCGTTTGGAAGCCCGTCCAACCGCAGATTTGTGTATTGATTGTAAAACCCTAGCCGAAATCCGTGAAAAACAGATGGCTGGCTAATTAATGGTGTTCCGAATACGGCGTCTTTATGACGCCGTATAAACAACCCCACTGATCTCCATATGATAAAATCTGAACGTCCCCAAACTTATATTGGGCGTTTCGCCCCATCACCTTCTGGTGACCTGCATTTTGGTTCATTAATCACTGCCATTGGCAGCTATTTGCAAGCCCGTGCTTGTCAGGGAAAGTGGCTAATACGTATTGATGATATTGATCCACCTAGAGAAGTTCCCGGTGCTGCCGACCGTATTCTTCACGCACTTGAACATTACGGTTTACATTGGGATGGTGAAATTCTCTATCAATCTCAGCGCCATGAGGCTTACCGTCATATCCTTAATCAGTTGCAACAACAAGGATTAAGCTATTACTGCACCTGTACCCGTCAACGCATTCACCAGATTAATGGTTTTTATGATAGAAACTGTCGTGAATTAAATTTGCCCATTGATCATGCAGCAATTCGATTCCAACAGCGTCATCCGGTTTACGGTTTTGAAGATAAATTGCAAGGATATCTGAACGCCGATCCGGTCATGGCTGAAGAAGATTTTATTATTTACCGTCGTGACGGTTTATTTGCCTATAATTTAGTGGTTGTTATTGATGATGATTACCAAGGGGTGACCGAGGTGGTAAGAGGGGCTGACTTAATCGAACCCACCGTCCGTCAGATTGCGCTTTATCAGCAGTTAAATCTCAAAATACCTGACTATATTCATTTACCACTCGCTCTGAATAAGGATGGCAATAAACTTTCCAAACAGAATCATGCTCAGCCGATCCCATTGGATGATCCCCGACCATTACTGATTGAGGCATTATCTTTCCTTAATCAATCTGTTATAGAAAACTGGCAAGATCTTTCTCGTGATCAATTGTTGCAAAAAGCAACAGCACGTTGGGATCTAGACCGAATTCCACGACAAGGTAAAATACACATATACCCAATGGATTTCAAAATGGATCACGACGGCAAGGGAGTGAATCCCCGGGAGCATAGCAAACTATGTGACCGGGGTGAGCGAGTGCAGCCAACAAAGAGGCAACTTGAAAGATAACGGGTATAGATAACATGAATAAAGTCATGGTTAGTCATAACAACCATTCTCAAAAAATACACAGTAGGCTATGATTAGCCGCTGTTTTTTATTTGTTTTATATGATTAGTTACTTATCGAGGTGTACCATTTTTAACCGAGTAGCAAATTTCTGCCGTAACTTATTGATCCGAGAAGGGAAAAATAACCGCGAACTACAGGCAGCCAGTGAAAGGCCAGTCACCGGATCTGACCGTTCTGCTCAGGAAGAGTACGTAGCTCTTCACTCTAATCGCCAAAACCCTTATCAACCCTTATCCAATGTGGAGACACCAAGGGAGGTTGAACAGGAAAATCCTCATTCGGATTTATCGATAACGATAATTCCACGGGAACAACATCGTATTTCCCGCAGAGATATCAGTGAAAATGCACTGAAAGTCCTTTACCGCTTGAATAAATCCGGTTTTGAAGCCTATCTGGTTGGCGGTGGTGTCCGTGACTTATTACTCGGTACCAAACCGAAAGATTTTGATATTGCCACCAATGCCACTCCAGAACAGGTACGTAAATTATTTCGCAACTGCCGTCTGGTTGGACGCCGCTTTCGCTTAGCTCATATTATGTTTGGTCAGGAAGTGATTGAAGTCGCAACATTCCGTGGTCCACATGAACAAACGGGTTCTGATGATAAAAATCAGTCACAACAAGCACAAAGCGGCATGCTACTGCGGGATAACATCTTCGGTTCAATTGAAGAAGATGCTATACGCCGCGATTTCACCATAAACAGCCTCTATTACGGCATCAATGATTTCTCTCTGCGTGATTATGCCGGTGGCCTTCATGATCTGGAAACCGGAGTTATCCGCTTGATTGGCGATCCTGAAACCCGCTATCGAGAAGATCCCGTCAGAATGCTGCGCGCGATCCGTTTCGCTAGCAAACTGAATATGACCATCAGCGAAGGTACCGCCGAACCTATTTCTCGTTTGGCTTTTCTGCTGAGTAATATTCCACCTGCCCGTCTGTTTGAAGAATCTTTAAAACTTTTACAAACCGGTCAAGGCTACAGCACTTATAAACTTCTGCGCGAATACCGTCTATTTCAACCACTTTTCCCATTGATTCAACGCTATTTCACCGAAAATAACGATTCACCAATGGAACGTATACTCAATCAGGTTTTGAAGAATACCGATTACCGGTTACAAAATGATAAACGGGTTAACCCGGCGTTTTTGTTCTCCGCAATGCTCTGGTATCCACTGGTCGAACATGCGGAAAAGCTGTCTCAAGAAGGTGGTCTGGCTTACTACGATGCTTTTGCATTGGCGATGAATGACATTCTGGATGAGCAATGCCACTCCATTGCCATTCCTAAGCGCCTGACAACCATCATGCGTGATATCTGGCAATTACAGTTACGTCTGCCACGCCGTCATGGTAAACGGGCAAATAAGCTGATGGAACACCCTAAATTCCGTGCTGCCTATGATTTGCTGGAACTGAGAGCCAATGTTGAAAATCGCAATGAGCTCAAAGAGCTTGTCCACTGGTGGGGAGAATTTCAGCAAGTCAATGCATCACAGCAACGGAGTATGATTTCCGAACTGGGCAGTGAGATTGTCCGTCGTCGTACACGGCCTCGCCGTCACTATAAACCAAGACTGAGCAGGAACAGCTGATAAATTATGGCTCGTGTTTATATCGCTGTTGGTAGCAATCTGGCAGAACCTATGCAGCAAGTAAAAAATGCACTTGCTGCATTAAAAGATTTACCGGAAACAGAATGTATTGCCTGCTCCTCACTGTATCGTACTAAACCGATGGGGCCGCAGAATCAACCTGATTTTCTGAATGCGGCAGTCGCACTGGAAACCTCGCTAACACCGGAAGAATTACTCAGTCACACTCAAGCGATTGAACTGACCCAAGGACGGGTAAGAAAAGCTGAACGCTGGGGGCCAAGAACACTCGATCTGGATATCATGCTATTTGGTGATCAGGTGATTAATACCGAACGCTTAACGATACCCCACTACGGACTAAAACAGCGCGAATTTATGCTCTACCCGTTAGCTGAAATTGCCCCTGATCTTATATTTCCTGATGGGGAAGCTTTATCTGAAAGACTGAAACGCATCCCAGAAAACGGCCTGGCACTCTGGCTGCAGCCGCAGTCCTCTGATTCTAATCACTACATATAAGAATCTCAGTTCAGTCCGTGGCCGATTTCTATACATAACAAGAAAAATTGCAGGAGAAGGAAGATAGATAATGAAATCAATGACCATGACTGATCTGAATCAGCTCAAAAAAGAAAAACGTAAATTCGCGACTATTACCGCTTATGACGCCAGCTTTGCCCACCTGTTTGCCGAGCAAGGCATTGATGTCATGCTGGTTGGTGACTCACTGGGTATGGCAGTGCAAGGGGCTGATACCACCATTCCAGTGACGGTTGAAGATATTGCCTATCATACTCGTTGCGTCCGTACCGGAGCGCCTTATACGTTTATCATTGCCGATATGCCCTTCATGAGTTATGCCACACCAGAGCAAAGTTGTGAAAACGCAGCCAAGCTTATGCGTGCTGGCGCTAACATGGTGAAACTTGAAGGCGGTAGCTGGTTATACGATACCATTAGCATGCTTACCGAGCGTTCTGTACCCGTTTGCGCTCATTTAGGGCTAACGCCCCAATCAGTCCATATTCTGGGTGGTTATAAAGTTCAAGGACGTGATGAAGTATCAGCGAATCAATTGATAAAAGATGCAATTACCTTAGAAAAGGCAGGCATACAACTGCTAGTACTAGAATGCGTACCCGTTGATTTGGCTAAACGTATCACCGATGAATTACAGATCCCAGTCATTGGTATTGGCGCCGGTAATGTGACTGATGGGCAAGTTTTAGTGATGCATGATGCACTAGGCATTACCGTAAGCCCCCCTAAATTTGTGAAAAACTTCCTTGAAGAAGCAGGGAATATACGTGATGCCATCCGCCTATATAAAGAACAGGTGGAAAGTGGTATCTACCCTGGTAAAGAACACTCATTTTATTAATAAATTACCCTAAGGAGTATTAAGCAGTGCTGATTGTCGAAACTGTACCGATTCTGCGCCGTGAAATCCGCCGCTGGCGTCAGGAAGGAAAACGCATGGCACTGGTGCCAACAATGGGTAACTTGCACGACGGCCATATGACGTTAGTCGATACAGCCAAAGGGCAAGCAGATATTGTGATCGTCTCTATTTTCGTCAATCCGATGCAGTTTAATCGTCCAGATGATTTGGCAAAATATCCTCGTACCTTACAGGAAGATTGCGAAAAACTTCATCAACACGGTGTCGATCTGGTATTTGCGCCTGCTGATAAGGAAATATACCCTGATGGTATGGAACATCAGACTTATGTTGAAGTTCCTGGGCTTTCTACCATGCTGGAAGGAGCCAGTCGTCCCGGTCATTTCCGCGGTGTTTCAACCGTAGTGAGTAAACTGTTCAATCTGGTACAACCAGATTTAACCTATTTTGGCGAAAAAGATTTTCAACAATTACAACTTATTCGCAAAATGATTGCCGACCTGGCTTATGATATTACGCTGGTTTCAGTACCCACGGTGCGTGACCAAAATGGCTTGGCTCTCAGTTCACGTAATAACAATTTAACCGCCGATGAACATCGAATCGCCCCAGAACTCAGCAAGATCATGCGATCTATCGCTGAAAAAATGGCACAGGGTGAACGTCACACAGAACAGTTGCTCACTCAAGCATCTTCACAGCTACACGAAGCGGGCTTTGTACCTGATGAGTTGTTTATCCGTGACGCCGAAACATTGGCGCCGTTAAATACCGAAAGCAAAAAAGCCGTTATTCTAATGGCGGCCTGGTTAGGACAGACCCGTATGATCGATAATCAGCAGGTAGATTTAACGCAATAATTGCCGTTGTATCAGACGTTATTGATACAAAAAGGTTCTAATTTGTCATCGAATCAGGAGAAAAACCATGTTGCGCACGATGCTACAGGGAAAATTGCACCGGGTGAAAGTCACTCAGGCAGATTTGCATTATGAAGGTTCCTGTGCAATTGATCAGAATTTCATGGATGCAGCCGGTATTCTGGAATATGAAGCTATTGATATCTATAACGTGGATAACGGCGAGCGTTTTTCCACTTATGCTATCGCCGCTGAACGTGGTTCTAGAATAATTTCAGTTAACGGAGCAGCGGCCCGCCGTGCTGCGGTAGGTGATAAGCTAATTATTTGCTCATATGTACAAATCCCTAACGAAGGTGCTCGTCATCATAAGCCTAATATCGCTTACTTCGACGGTGATAATATTATGAGCCGTATCGCCAAAGCCGTGCCGGTTCAGGTGGCTTAAATTAAATTCAGTCCCCTAAAATTAGCAAGCAAAACTTAGGGGACTTCAAAAATAGAAACCGTTAATAAATTACCGAATTTAAGTCCTCAATCCCCGCCCTGTTTCAATTAAATACCAAGCAACAAGATAAAAAACCACAATAAATGCAGTCAAAACACTCAACGTAATTATCAAAGAAACATCAGTAATCCCCAAGAAACCATAACGAAAACCACTAACCATATAAACGATCGGGTTCAGCTTGGAAACCGCTTGCCAAAATGGGGGTAATAATGTCAATGAATAAAACACCCCACCAAGATAGGTCAGTGGCGTTAATACGAAGGTCGGAATAATGCTGATATCATCAAATGTTTTAGCAAAAATCGAATTCAACAACCCCCCTAGTGAGAACAAAATGGAGGTCATCAACAACGTGATAACAATCATCCACCACGCATGAATATGAAGCGGCACAAAAAATAGAGAAACCAATGTCACCAGAATACCGACGCAGACACCACGGGCAACACCACCACCAACAAACCCCACAATAACGATATGTGTCGGAACCGGCGCTACCAATAATTCCTCAATACTGCGCTGGAATTTCGCGCCAAAGAAGGAGGAAGAAACATTGGCATAAGAGTTAGTGATCACCGCCATCATAATAAGGCCAGGGACAATAAATTGCATATAATCGACACCGCCCATTTCCCCAATACGCGAACCAATCAAGCTACCGAAGATAATAAAATAGAGCGACATGGTAATAACCGGCGGTAATAAAGTCTGTACCCAGATACGACCAAAACGGGTAATTTCTTTAATCCAGATAGTTTTTAGCGCCACCCAGTACAACTGAATCATTTACTATCTCCTTACTTATTGTTCACCAAGCTGACAAATAACTCTTCCAGACGGTTCGCTTTATTACGCATACTTAAAATATGAATACCCTGAGCACTTAATTGGGTAAATACGCTATTTATTCCCTGACCACGTTGAACATCCACTTCCAAAGTAGAGGCATCCAGCAGTCGATAATCATATCCTACTAGTTCAATAATTGGGTTTTGTGTTGCCAGATCGAAGAAGAATGTTTCAGATTCCACCCGACTGAGTAAATTTTTCATACTGGTGTTTTCCACCAACTCACCATGCTGAATAATACCAATATTACGGCACAGCATTTCTGCTTCTTCCAGATAGTGAGTCGTTAGAATAATTGTCGTTCCCTGGGCATTCAGCTCTTGTAAAAAACTCCACATAGAGCGACGAAGTTCAATATCAACACCGGCAGTCGGTTCATCAAGGATCAATAATTTAGGCTGATGCATCAACGCTCGTACAATCATCAGACGTCGTTTCATCCCACCAGACAGACGAATCGCCCGTTGATTGCGTTTTTCCCACAAATCTAACTGCGACAGATAAGTTTTCGCTCTGGCTTGCGCCACTTTTCGCGGTACACCATAGTAACCGGCCTGATTGAGAACAATCTGCAACACCGTCTCAAACGGGTTAAAGTTAAATTCCTGCGGAACAAGACCTAACTGCCGTTTAGCATTCACAATATCAGTATCAATATCATAGCCAAACACCTTAACCTTACCGCTGCTTTTGTTTACCAGAGAGCTAATAATGCCGATTGTGGTGGACTTCCCTGCACCATTCGGACCCAATAATGCGTAGAAGTCTCCAACTTCCACATTCAGGTCTATCCCACGCAGCGCCTTAACACCATCAGTGTAAGTCTTAGTAAGCTGCGTTAACTCCAATGCATAAGTCATAAATTACAAAACACCTTTATTATCTGGTCGCCTTTGCGTGTAATGTGGAAACATAATGCTGCTTTTCTGCCTGACTTGCTTTACAAAAACAGCAGAAAGATTAAAAACAAACAGCAATAAAATATTAAAATTTCAATTGATGTTGTATATGATTCTATCTTAAAGAAACACTACCAGGCTATGAATCATGATGAAAAAAATAGAAGAGCTGCTTGCCAATAACAAGCAGTGGTCAGAATCGGTTAACGAAGAAAATCCAATTTTTTTCAAAGAATTAGCAAAATCACAAAAACCTCATTTCTTATGGATTGGTTGTTCAGACAGCCGGGTACCAGCAGAAAAACTAATTGATGCCGCCCCCGGTGACTTATTTGTTCACAGAAACGTTGCAAACCTGGTTATTCATACTGACTTAAATTGTCTTTCAGTTATTCAATATGCAGTAGATGTACTGGAAGTTGAACATATCATTATCTGCGGACACTACGGTTGCGGTGGTATCGAAGCTGCAATTGATGGCACCGAACTGGGATTGATTAACAACTGGCTGCTACATATTCGTGATCTTTGGTATAAACACAGTTCTATGCTAGGTGAATTACCCCCGAATGAGCGTCTAAACCGTCTGTGCGAAATTAACGTTGTTGAGCAAGTATATAACCTTGGTCACTCAACCATTATGCAAGCAGCATGGAAACGAGGCCAAAAAGTGATGATCCACGGTTGGGTTTACGGTATTCATAATGGTCAATTGCAAGATCTGGAAGTCACGGCTGACAGCCGTGAAAAACTGGAACTTGCCTATCGCCAGACAATATCCAAACTGACGCATAAGAAGTGATTTTTTAGATCATTCATAAAATACGCTGTAGAAAAGGTTATATTTAACTTTTTCTATAGTGTAATTAAACGAAGATTTTCAGTTTATAGATTATATTAAAAATATATTTTAATTTTTTCTCAGACTTAAAAATTATATTTTACCCTTTAAACTCATGATAATATTTTTCTCCAGAGATATTATCTAAACTAGAGTGGAAAGTTTACAACATAGGTTCGCGAAGCATTCTCTTTTTGATTTTTTAATGCTCTGTCTGTTAACCAGTTGTCCAGGGTGTCAATTCCTGAAGTAAAACTATTTAAATTGTGATCATCTGTTAACAAGGTTGGATCATTAATCATTCTATCACCACGGTTTTTTCATATTTGCCGTTTTGATAAGACGCTCATTTGGAGCAGCCGGAGCATCAAGTTTAGCAATAAAAACATTAAAAATTTCTGGATATACAACCATAAAGGAGTGTTCCAATAAAGTATTTTCAGCATCACGTTTGATTGTATCAAGGACATATTCAGTAACGGTTTTTCCCTTCACTTTTGCCGCTCTATCTATTAAATCCCGATCCTCTTGCCTAATCCTCAAGTTGAGTGTCTTATTTTTACGATTCTCACTTATTACGTTCATTTCAAATCTCCTTATGCTATAGGTGAGCTAAATAATACACAAACGTAACGCCATTATCATCACATTTCTAGAGGAGAGAATTCCCATTAGGCATAGAGGCTTACATCGGCTTTCGCTAATAAAAATGCAATATACCCGTTATCTTTCAAGTTGCCTCTTTGCTGGCTGCACCTATTCACCCCAGTCATATAGTTCGCTACGCTCCCGGGGATTTGCTCCCTTGCCGTCACGATGCATCTTGAAATCCATAGGGTATATAGCGTAATTAAACGAAAGTTTATGCAAATTTTTATTTTATTAAATCGCTACCTATTTGAATATCAACTATCTATTTTAATTTCTTTATTTTACGAATGTACGAATACGGTAATAAAAAGAAGATTTTTATGAGCGATCAAATCTCATTACCTGTAATAACAATGTTGACACTTAGGCAGAACCACTCTAAAGTGTTAACAATGCGATAACCGTTACTTGCGAGGAAAGTTCTATGCTTACTCATGTCAGAAAAATTGGAAACTCTGTTGGTACTATTATTCCAGCTCAACTATTGAAATCCCTCCACCTGAAAGAAGGTGACCAATTATCAATTGTCGAAGAACAAGGGAAAATCGTAATCTCCGCAGTAAACCATCGTCCCAAGTACAAATTAGCCGATCTACTCGCTCTATGTGACTCAGAAGCACCAATGCCTGAAATCTTAAAAGAATGGGATACCAGTAAACCTGTAGGGAATGAAGTGTAATGGCAACATTTCAACGAGGGGATATTGTTGAGGCGTGCTTAAACCCAGTCGCGGGTCAAGAACTGCAAGGTGACAAAAGGCCATGCTTAGTAATAAGTCCATACAATTTTAACAAATTAGGTTTAACAATTATTATTCCTATAACACAAGGAGGAAATTATGCCAGGTTTGCGGGTTTTGCCGTGACATTGATGGGCACTGGAACACAGACTCAAGGAGTTCTATTAGCGAATGGCATTCGTTCCATCGATCTAAATGTAAGACAAGCAAGAAAAATTGAAGAGGCCCCGACGTCTGTAGTTAATGAAATTTTAGCCGTAGTGTCCAGCATATTGGAATAAATTCTGCTGCTAAGTATGGTTCCACGACTGTAAGCCATATTAAGCACCGTGCCAAAATGTAGATAGGAGCGCAGCTCTATATATCATACCTGAATCACAAAGCAAAAACGGCAACCCGAAAGTTGCCGTTTCCAAGATACGAGAAAACTACTCTTCCTGCAAAATCACATGGCCGATATAGGGCAGATGACGGTAAAGTTGCGCATAATCGATACCATAACCCACCACAAATTTATCCTCAATTGAGTAACCAATCCACTCAACCGGAACATCAACTTCACGGCGGGAAGGTTTATCCAACAAGGTACAGATTGCCAGTGATTTTGGCTCACGCAACGCCAAAATTTCACGCACTTTATTCAGGGTATTACCTGAATCAATAATATCTTCCACAATCAGTACATGCTTACCACGAATATCCTCGTCCAGATCTTTCAGGATTTTCACATCACGAGTGGAATTCATACCGCTGCCGTAACTGGAAGCCGTCATAAAGTCGACTTGATGAGGGATCTGAATTTCACGGCATAAATCAGCCATAAAAATAAATGAACCTCTCAGCAACCCGACCAATACCAGCCCACTACCACTGTCACAATAGTGTTCAGTAATCTGTTTTCCCAGTTCAGCAATACGTTGTTTAACCTCCTGTTCGGAGATCATAACTTCTACAATATGTTTTGGTTTACTCATAACTATATATTTTTAAACGATAACTAAAATAAAATCATGTGTCTTTTTACAAAAAGTGATACACCGATTGATATACCGTTCACCACACAAAGACGCACACACAAAAACATGAGAACAAAATATTTTGCAAAGCATATCAGAATTCACCGCCTACAGTAAAAGAAGGATATATGACTCGTTGCCAGTGAGTAGATAAGTACACTAAACGTTCTGGCCTCGTGATAGAAAGTTGCGACGCATTTCGTCGAAAGGTATTAAAGATTACGGTGATGGATAACCGATTATTCTACCTCATCAATCAAACAACACAGTAGGTAATGAGATGAAGTGAGGTGACTATTTCCCTGATATTTTACGGTATTAGAATAATTATTCTGCTGATTTCTCGCGAACTTTGCTCTCAATAAGATTACTGTCCATATCAAAATAACGACTAGGCCAGATTTCAGATAAATGAATGTTGAGATAATTAGCGATAATCCATTCGCCTTTAGGCCAAGGACGTGACAGCGTGTTGGCTAATGTGGAAGAACTCAGTCCCGCTTCACGGGATACCGCAGCTAAGGTTGGACCACGCTTACGTAGTGCAGCAATAATATCGGCTTGATGCCAGTCATTTTTAACATTATTCATTCCTGCTACCCCTTCCATTAATTGAGAAAATTGATGATGGTGATTCAGACAGGGTTCACAGTACCGGTAGCTACCTTCCGGCAAGGCCGAAGCCTCCCCCGCCTGAACCACCATTACTCTTTCAATCTATAAAATGCCGTGTCAGATTCACTGCGCTGCTAGCAGGCATGAGCCTGTAATCGTCGTACTGCCCTTTTGCTGCGGCGTCAAGTCCGCAAACAGTCAGCAAAAGTGGTGCAAACGTTGAAATACCAACAAGCACAGCAAAACGCCGCAACGTTAAGGATCAAACGGTAGCAATGAGCTAATTATTTAGGTGTAGAGAAGCCGCCCGCTAAATATTTTAAGCAAACATAGCTAGGCATGAGCGAGATGCGCAAAAGCAATCCTGCTCATTGAAGTGAAATGAGATCGAGACATAGCTCAATCCCATTGTGCGAAAGGCTATCACCTAACGCTAATGAGAAAAGTAAGCGAGCGCATGTTTCATGCCCACTTGAAATCAGATAAAAGTAAAGTGGATCTTCCCCACCTTAAATCCAGCTACGAAAGGCAATGAAAACCATAACCTCACACGCCGAAGTACCGTTGGTACTCTATTAGCTAAAAAGACCGTCATCACCAAACTAGCTAGGATTGTTCATACTAGCAATATATGCTTCCAAAGGTGTGCAGATGTACCGCAATTCTTGCTTTCACTTTCAGGCTACAGAAGTTTTTCTAGTCGTTTAAGCGCTTCCTCTCAGACCTACGGAAACATTGATGACCATCTGTGATGGTAATTAAACAGATTTAGACTAACGAATGCTTTTACTGACAATAAGAGAAAGTAATGACTAAATAAATATATCAATAAGTTTTTATTTATATCATCCAATAGATTTAGCGCATTATCATGATAACTTTAATTATAGTTTCTCTTAAAAAGATTAGAGGTTTAATATTTTCTTTTAAAATTTAATTCATCCCTATATTTTCAAGATGTTAGGATAATTACCACATTTGGTTATTTTATTTATTTTAAAAAAAAGACATTGACATAAAAAAACAAAAAAATATAATCAAGACAAATCAAAAACCCTATAAAAATAATAAATAAGAATTTATGAAAATAAAAAACCATAAAAACACCTTATTGTACAGAGCCAAAGAAATATCAAAATTATCTAAAAAAACCTTTAAAAAAGAGGCTTTATTTTTTAATTTTTTTATAGTTTATATTGTCTCGGTATTTATACTTAGATTAGACACCCCTATTCTTGAGTATATAGATTACAGTATGTCAATAATTTTATTGATTATCATGTTCAGCACTGCAAATAAAATATTCAATGAATTTTCTTTATTGAAAAAAAGGTTCAAAAAAGAATACTCACATGATAAAAAACCAAATTTTTTTTATAAGATATTTACTCTATCTATTATAACTATTTTACTGATATTAGTATCGATTCCTTTTTTGTATATATTAAATCATATCCATTATGATTTTTCGTTAAAATTATTTTTGAATACAATCATAAGTTCTTATATATATTTGATTGTTATTATTTTTAGTAAACCTGAATGAAGGTAAATTTATTATGCGTGAGCTTACCATTCAAGAGTTTGATTTAGTTGCAGGTGCAGGAGCAGGAGAAACCGCTGGTGAAATAGCAGGAGCAGCCGCAGGGGGAGCTGCTGGAAGAGTAGCTGGTAGTGTAGCTGGAGGATATGCTGGAGCCGCAGCTGGTGCAGCAATAGGCTCTGTAATAGCACCGGGCCCAGGTACTGCAGCTGGCCGCTACATCGGAGGAGAGATAGGAGGTAGAATTGATTCTGGAGGCAATAGCAATGGTGCTGGGACCAATTATTGTAATTCAAGTGGATCTAACTATTGCCACTAATAAACCGTGATATTTTTAGATAAAAATGGGTGTAATTATACACCCATCAACCAAAAAAAAGAGGCTACGTAAACAAAAACCTTTTATTTTAATAACCTCTTAATAAGATAACTTATTACTCACTTATAGAGCCACAATCAACAATCATTAACATTAAATATGAATCCAATTAATTTTCCCATTGATAAAAAAGACTTCCTAGAAAATTTCTTCGAAAAGAAACCGTGTGTTTTTAAACAAATATATGATGATGATTTTATAAAACATAGTGAAATAGAAAATATATTTAATCGTTCCAACCTGCCTTCATTTGAAGGTATTAAATTAATGTACAATGGTATTATTGATAAAACAGAATATATTGAATCCTATAATGATTTAGGCACTAGACGGTATAGATATATATACCCGTAATCATTGAAGATGCTTGATTTTATCCGAAATGGAGATCATTATCCTCGCTATGAAAATATTTATTACATCAGAACAAAAAGCCGAACTTGAACATCTCCATCACACCTGCCGAGATAAGAGGGAGTGTGATCGCATCAAAGCGGTTCTGCTGGCCTCAGAAGGCTGGAGTTCAGTGATGATCGCTCAGGCCCTGCGTCTTCATGAAACGACCGTTAACCGTCATATCAGCGATTACCTTAATCACCGCAAACTGAAACCCGAAAATGGCGGCTCTCAGAGCCATCTCAGCGAAACACAGACTCAGGAACTTATCGCTTATCTGACCGCCAATCTTCTGCCCACCACACAGGCGGTTATCCGCCTTGTCAAAGAAGCATGGGATATCAGTTACACTGTTCCCGGCATGAATAAATGGCTGCACCATAATGGATTCAGTTATAAAAGACCGACCGGCGTGCCACACAAGTTCAACGCGGAGCAGCAACGGGCCTTTATGGAAGCCTACGGGAAACTCAAGCAGGAAGCCGGAGACCATGACCCCATCCTGTTCATTGATGGCGTCCATCCCACACAGGGGACCAAACTCGCTTATGGCTGGATGCGCAAAGGGCAGAAAACCGCCGTAAAAACCACGGGAAGCCGTACCCGTCTGAACCTGATGGGGGCCCTGAATCTGGCCGATATCAGCAAAACGGTAGTACGCGAGTATGACCGTATCGACAGTTATCACATCGCCGAGTTCTTCATTGCCATCCGTGAGACCTATCCGGTCAGTCAGAAGGTTCATATTATCCTTGACGGAGCCGGTTACCACCGAAGCAGGCTGGTGAAAGACTGGGCTTATGTGATGAATATTGAACTTCATTACTTACCGCCATACAGCCCGAATCTGAACCCGATAGAAAGGCTGTGGAAGGTGATGAATGAACAGGTCAGGAATAACCCTTATTTCGCCTCGACGACCTTGTTCAGGCAGGCAATCCATCGTTTTTTTACGGAAATATTACCGGAACTTGCCGGGAACCTGTCGTGCCGTATTAATGACAACTTCCAGGTTCTGAATCCTGCATCTTCAAGTTAAGTGGGTATATATAATAATCAGGATAATATGGTATTACCCTTTAAAAGAAGCTACTAAAGAAAATATCGTACAATCAGCTAAGCTGAGCTCCAATTTTATGGAAACAATGAGAGGAATAAAAGCAATAAAGATTTTCTGCAAAGAGAATCACCGATATAATTCTTGGTTAACTTTATCTATAAATACTGTAAACTCTGCCCTTAAATCTCAAAGACTATCGCTAGGATTTTCTTTTTCCAATAGAATTATATTTGGAATTCAAAACATCCTAATAGTTTATATAGGTACATCTTTTATCTTTGATAATACATTTACAGTAGGTATATTAATATCATTTCTTGCTTACAAAACTCAATTTGAGTCTAGAACTATATCTCTCATTGATCTATTTATTTCTTTTAAAATGCTTGGGATCCATATTGAAAGATTATCAGATATTGTACTATCTGAAACAGAATTAAAATCCAATATACTACTAAAAACAGAAACAATAAAATCAAATAAAATTGAAATTAAAAATCTTTCCTTTAAATATGAGGGAAATAATAATTATTTAATAGAAAATTTATATTTTGACATTCAGCCTGGAGATTCAGTGGCAATAATAGGTCCATCAGGTTGTGGAAAATCCACACTATTAAATTTAATGATAGGAAACATTTTACCTACAGGAGGAGAAGTTAGGATTGGAGGAGTTATAGTTAATAAAACACATCCAAAAATCATCAGAGATAATATCGGGTATGTAGCGCAAGATGATTCACTATTTTCTGGTTCTATTATGGAAAATATAACTTTTTTTGATGAACATCCAGACACAGATAAAGCTATTAATTGTGCAAAAATAGCAGCTATACACCATGATATAAAAAAAATGCCAATGGAATATGAAACATTGATTGGAGATATGGGAACTATCTTATCTGGTGGACAAAAACAGAGGTTATGCTTAGCAAGAGCATTATACAAAGACCCTAAGATCTTATTTTTAGATGAAGCCACGAGTCATCTCGATACTGAAAACGAAAAAATAATTTCATCTAACCTTAAAATGTTAAGCATTACAAAAGTAATGGTTGCCCATAGGAAAGAAACAATAGAATCCGCGAATAAACTAATTGATTTAACAAAAAAATGTGCATAACCTTGTGTAATTGTCTATTTTTGTACGTATAATTTATCAATTAATACAAGTGAAAAAGGCATTATTAATATTAAATTGTTATTAATCGTATTAGTCGCGACTAGATATGACATAGAACTTGAAAAGTTGAGAGTTACAGGTTTTGATAGGGGTGCCGAACCCTTATACAAAATACAAGAGGTAACTCTCATGCTTCATACTAACAACCCTACCATTAAACATAAAGCCAGTTTGTTGAACCTGGCTGAAGAACTTAACAATGTGTCGAAAACTTGCAAGATGATAGGCATATCCCGCGATACTTTTTATCGCTATCAGGAACTCGTCGAAGAAGGAGGAGTCGAAGCGTTAGTTAATCGCAGCCCTAACCTCAAAAATAGGATCGATGCAACAACAGAACAAGCGGTTATCGATTATGCCATTGAGTTCCCTGCTCACAACCAGCACCGGACCAGTAACGAATTACGTAAGAAAAGCATTTTTATCTCGTATAGGTTGCGTTTTATTTATTTCGTCAAAACAGGCTACCCAGTGACGGATTTCACACCGTATGAGAAGATAATGACCTAATCGGGGATAAATATGTTTTCTAGCTGCGCGCTCTTGCGAGTTCTTCATCTGCTCTTTTTGCGCGTGCATAGTGCACTAACCAATATTCCAGAGCATCTTTGACAGTCACCGGTTTTAAAGTTTCTTCTATTCTCAATTCCAACTCCATCCTTGGATCAAAACCTTCAGCGAGCCACCTTCTGCACTGTCCACGTTTTTCTCTTGCCACTTTTAGTGACATATCAGGGTAACGACCTAAAGTGGGGCGCTCCAAGCGACTACCACGTCCACCTCAGCGATATACAAATACCCAACTTAACTGTCCACTTTTGAAAACCTTAATGCTCAACCCTTCACCAGCAGCAATCATAGCCGGAGAATCCCTTTTAACACCTAGCAATGCTTTTAGTTTTTTGTCACTGAGTTGTTTGTCCGTGCCATTCATTACCTCAACATAGTGTCTCTGTCTGAGTGATACACCGTTCATTGTAACAATCAAAAAAGAGACATTAACACTAAAATACAAAATTAGGCTATCATTTTGATATGGAAGGATAAAAAAGGAGAAAACTGAAAGCATCTAATAGTATAAAAACACGATGTTTTATGCTTCTACAGTATGTTTCATTATAAATTTAACCAGTTGTTTTTAATGAATAAGTATATGAAAATCAATAAAGGATTATAACCAGTTGAGATGCCAATTAATATGTCATTATTCTAACGATGAAATCTCGCTTCATCAACCATTCCAACATAAACTTTTCTCGACTTTAAAGTAATTAACAGCAACAGACCACTTTCAATTGATTCCAAAAGAAGGCTTTCAATAGCACTATTAGATGCAATTTCTTTAAAAATATCATTGCGCTTTTCAGGATTTCTAAAATCTTTCTCTGCGTTATAGGATGCACTGATACTGATCAACACGGTAAAACTTAAGATGAAAAAAGAAAAAATACTCATCCCCACTAACCGAGAGTTGAATAAATCATGAGCAAAAGTAAAAGGGATATATTTTGCACCAAAATATACAGGGATGTTCAGTAGCATCATAACAGCAAAGATTAAACAACTCAGTGTTAAAGCCAGACAAAAACCTGCGATAAGAAAAAAGCCACCTTGTCGTGCTACTTCAAAGTAAGCGTTCCAACCAATGGCTTTATTTTGCTTAAATCTAGAGGGTAGATGACTATTTGTATAAACATAACCACATACTAAAACAACAATAACCACAGCTGCCCACATTGATAGTTATCCCTCTTTTTTAGTACTCAACCACTCAACGTTTAAAGCGAAAGCCCGCTGAACATCAGGATTACAACGATTCAGAGTAACCGTTCCAGAACGATTAATGATGAACTTTTCATCTTTCTGATCAGCATCAGAACAAGTTTCTTTATGTGCGCCAACGAGGCGTGCCATCACCCTTTCCGGAGAAACAAGAGCATATCCCATCTTCTTGAAAAAACTAGACATTTCACCGCTCCTTCACTGAGTAACAAACAAACAACTGTATCATAGTCTAATACCTGCGGTAATCACTGACAATACTTTGTTGTGTCCATTTACTGCTGATTAAGCATCTATCAACACCAGTTCATAGTAGAAGCAATTGCGTATAACCTTTGTTCTATCATGTACATCCTATAACAATAATTCATTGAAAAGACTACATAACTACGGACTATAAGGCACAGTGAGGCCAACTCTGATAAACCAAACCAGAGTCAATCTGTTAACAAAATTATT
Organism: Photorhabdus africana; assembly: GCF_035181445.1. Classification (NCBI taxonomy): domain Bacteria; kingdom Pseudomonadati; phylum Pseudomonadota; class Gammaproteobacteria; order Enterobacterales; family Morganellaceae; genus Photorhabdus; species Photorhabdus africana. Next base: position 17,315 of record NZ_JAXBVE010000022.1, on the reverse strand, counting down.
TACTCACAGTAAAACCTAGCATCATACCGGTATCTTCATGTTCTAGTAGATGACAATGCGCCATAAATGGATGTTTCACTCCCGCAGTATGCTTGAACTGAACCAGCACTTCGCTCTCTTTACCTTCCACATGAACAATGTCTTTCCAACCACTGCGGTGAGCAGCAGGCTTGCAGCCATTTTCACTCAAAATACGAAAACGGGCGCCGTGGATATGGAACGGATGCAGCATCATATCGCCAACGCCCGAAATCACCCAACGCTCATATTGCCCCTGCTTCACATCAAAAGCGGGTTCTGTTATGGAGAAAGCCTGTCCATTGATGGTGTTCGCATGATGGAGATTTAATTCACCACCATGATGCATATCTCCGTGGCTCATATTGCCATGATGCATTCCCATCCCCGCCATAGCTTGCTCACCATAGCGCTGAGACAATATCATCATCCCCTGCATATCCAGACGACTGTCCATCGCCAGATGTAAACGACGCCGATTCAAACCGGTAAAAGAAGGCAATGCAGGAAGCGTGGCAAGCTGCTCCGACAATATTGTTCGGCTAGAAAAAAGCTGAGGTCGAATGCGTAAAACTGGCAGTGGCTGATCAAATGGCGGTAATGTCATTCCCATCTGAACCACAGGTAACGTCACCAGATCGAAAGATTTGCCATCCGAAGCATCTATCACCACCTCAAAACGCTCTCCCGCCAGAATCGGTAACTCATTAACCGCAACCGGTTCTGCTAGCAAACCACCGTCGCTGGCAACAACATACAATTGACGACCATCACTGGTCGCAATATTGAGGCTACGAGCATTACAACCATTTAGCAAACGCAGACGTAACCAGCCGCGAGGTGCTGTATGTTGGGGTAAAACAACACCGTTGGTCAGCATCATATCGCCAAACCAACCAACAGCCGCACTCATTACATCCAACTGATAATCAATCTGCCCCTCGTTATTCAAGCGTCTATCCTGCAATATCACCGGAATATCATCCACGCCCCACCGGTTTGGTAAACCCGTATTAATACTGTTCTCATCTTCAATCAATACTAATCCACCAAGCCCCATTGCAACCTGATAACCCGTCTTGCCATGCGTATGCGGATGGAACCAACAAGTCGCTTCCGGTTGTTCAGGCGTAAAACTGACCGTCCGGCTCCCTCCTGGCGCAATCATCGCATGCGGGCCACCATCGACTTCCCCAGTAATCTCCAGACCATGCCAATGAACCGTGGTCTCCTCCGGTAGATGATTACGAATATCAATAATGACAGGTTTACCTGACGTCAATTTCAGTGCCGGACCGAGTAAATCACCGTTGTAACCCCAAGTTTTAGTCACCGTTCCTGCTTTAAAACTGGATTTTCCCGCTTTGATTTCAATAGCAATTTTACCTGTCGCATCTGGCTCTAGTTGTGGAGGGATAGGTAATGCCGGATAAGATTCAGCAAAGGAGAAACGGCTCCATACAGGCAACATACTGGATAGACCCATAACGGCACTTAATCTGATAAAATCACGTCGCTGCATATTCACTCCCGGTTAAATCAACCAAAAAACAGATAAAAAAACATCTCATAAAGGAAACATAAGGGCTACCCTTACAGGAAGGTCAAGCGAAGGGAATGTGATTTAAGTCGATCTTTACAGTAATTTTAAAAAATAAATTTTTCCTAACAAAGATATTAATATGTTAACGTAATATGACACTGGTTGATTATAATAATACAAATGCGAAAATTAGCTCTCTTGACTTACATACTCGTTCTTTTCGGTCTTTCCCACCCCGCAAAAGCGCTGACAGAAAGTGAAGCTGAAGATCTGGCCGATCTGACGGCGGTGTTTATCTACCTGAAATATGACTGTGGTTACAGCCAAATTCCTGACCGGGAAATTAAACGAGCCATTATTTATTTTGCTCAACGCAATAAGTGGGATTTAACTAATTACAACAGCCAATTGATGGACAAGCTCAATGAAGAAAGCTACCAAGATCTCAAAGGAATTTACCTGTCCAATGCGATAAAGTGCCATGCTCTCGCCAGAGATTCGCTGAGTTTATTCGCCTACGTTAAATAGTGCTTTTCCTCATCCCCCTAAAGGGGTAAATTTCACCGTGCAACTATGAGAATTGTTGGCTATTATGTGCGCCAATTTTCATGACTATCACAGTGGAGGAAAAGCCGGGATATGTCACAAAAAGAAACTTGGTACGAAACCCTGCACGCCAATTTTGGTCAATATTTTTCCGTCGATAAAGTGCTTTATCACGATAAAACTGAGCATCAAGATTTGATCATCTTTGAAAACGCGGCATTAGGCCGCATTATGGCGCTGGATGGCACAGTACAAACAACTGAACGTGATGAATTTATCTACCACGAAATGATGTCTCATGTTCCTTTGTTCGCCCACGGGAACGCCAAACGAGTACTGATTATCGGCGGTGGTGATGGCGGTATGTTACGTGAAGTCTGTCGTCATCAATACCTTGAAAGCATCACTATGGTTGAAATCGATGCCAACGTAGTTGAATTCTGCCGTCAGTATCTGCCTAACCATAATGCCGGAGCTTATGATGATCCACGCTTCAATCTGATCATTGACGATGGTGTTAATTTCGTTAATACCACTGCTCAGAAATTCGATGTCATTATCTCTGACTGCACAGATCCGATCGGGCCTGGTGAAGGATTATTTACCTCTGAATTCTATCAAGGTTGCCAACGTTGTCTGAATGAAGGTGGCATCTTTGTTGCTCAGAACGGTGTTTGTTTCCTGCAACAGGATGAAGCAGTCACCAGCCATAAAAAATTGAGTAACTATTTTGCTGATAGCGGTTTCTATCAAGCTGCCATTCCAACCTATTATGGCGGAATAATGACCTTTGCCTGGGCAAGCCAGAACCCGGCACTACGCCATGTGGATCTGGCAACGTTGCAACAGCGCTTTAACAACGCAGGTTTTACCTGCCGTTACTATAATCCAGCCGTTCATGCCGGTAGCTTTGCCTTACCACAATATCTGTTGGATGCACTATCCGAAAACCCATAATCACCCATTAGCCAGGAGGTGAAATAAATTGCACAAGCTGAAATTGCACGGTTTTAATAACCTGACAAAAAGCCTGAGTTTTTGTATTTACGATATCTGTTACGCAAAAAGCCAAGCTGATCGGGATAGTTATATCGCTTATATTGACGAACAATATAACGCTAACCGTTTAACGGAAATTCTTAGCGAAACGTGTTCGATCATTGGTGCAAATATTTTGAATATCGCCCGTCAGGACTATGATCCACAAGGGGCAAGCGTTACCATACTCGTCAGCGAAGAGCCGATGGACCCAAAGGATGTAGACAATACTGAAAATCCGGGTCCGTTACCCGATTCCGTCGTTGCCCATTTGGATAAGAGCCATATCTGTGTTCACACTTATCCAGAGAGCCATCCCGGCGGCGGCATATGCACTTTCAGAGCTGATATTGAAGTATCAACCTGCGGTGTTATTTCACCTCTCAAGGCGCTGAATTATCTGATCCACAAATTAGAATCAGATATTGTCACGATGGATTACCGCGTCCGTGGTTTCACCAGAGATGTGAATGGCGTGAAGCACTATATCGATCACGAAATCAGTTCTATTCAGAATTATATGACCGAAGAAGTGCAATCACAGTATTACATGATGGATGTTAATATTTATCAGGAAAATCTATTTCATACAAAAATGATGCTAAAAAGATTTGACCTGAATGATTACCTATTCAATGCCACACCAGAACAACTGAGTGAAACTGAAAAGCAGGAAATTACCCATCTTTTGAAAAAAGAGATACAAGAAATCTATTACGGCCGTAATTTACCCGCTATTTAACTTTCACTATACCCTATGGATTTCAAGATGCATCGCGACGGCAAGGGAGTGAATCCCCAGGAGCATAGGAAACTATGTGACTGGGGTGAGCGAGTGCAGCCAACAAAGAGGCAACTTGAAAGATGACGGGTATAACTTATTATTTAACTGGCAGATACCCATATTTACAAGTATCTGCCAGATCAATTTCTAACTGTATTAACACATTATCCCAATTTACATGACTAATGCAGTACTCATTGTAATTTCAGCACCATAAATGGTTTTAATATAATTAAGGGCATCTTCTTGATCGACACCGGGAAAAACACACACAGCATCTGACAAGACTTTGATTCGATAACCGCGTATAAACGCGCCATAAGCGGCATGTCTGACACAACAATGCGTATGTTGGCCGGTTAACACCACTTCCGTCACACCATATGCTTTAAAAACCTCTTCCAGATCGGTTCCATCGAAAGCCCCATAAAATCGCTTGGGCAAAACAATTTCACGATCTGCGCCAACAGGAGCCAATGCTTCAATGACATTAGCACCTGATGTTCCGGCCATTGCATGTCTGCCCCAGATGCTCATTTCTCGATCATCAGCGCGATGAGCGTCATTAGCATAAACCACCAGCCAATCACGATGGCCCCGAGCATGATCAATCAGCCGCTTGATTACCGGTACGATCTTCATCGCATCCGCCTCATTGGCGAGTGCTCCTGTGACAAAATCGTTTAACATATCGATCACGATCAACGCTTTCATTAGTTTTGTCCTTTAAATGGATTCTTAAAAAAATAATCACTGCCCCGAATAAAGTCGTTTATTCAGGGCAGTTTAATAACACTGTGATTATTTCGATGGGGTCAAAGAAAAGGTTAGTGTCTCTAACGGTTGAAGGGTAATCAACGCCGTTTTATTGATAAACTTCGGCAGCGAGTTGTTCTCGCCATAATCGATATTAACGTCATATACCGAAGGCTGATTATCCGGTAATTCAAGATCGCTTTGCAGATCCAGATAATATTGTTTCACTTCATCAGCAGGATTGCGCAAAGTAATAATCGACTTTTTCGGACTCCAGGCTCCCCAACCATACACCGCTAGATCGGTGGGATCTTTACCAATCCAATGGGTATCAAACAGAACATCTTTATTTTTCTCTGACCATTTCGCCGCGTTTGCCAGCATATCCCAATCCTCGGTGGTCAACAGTTCAGGCGTAACATACATTTCCTGTAACTGAGTGCCGCTGCCAAAATAGCTCCAAACCTGATCGGCAAAATCTTTAGGTGACTGTTTATCCAGATGCTTAGCCTGTTTAGCATAAACAATGCCATGCAGCATCAATGAATTCAGTGGGAACAGCGGCCCCTTTCTGACGACATTACGATAAGTTTCCGCATCACGATAGGTAAGCCACTGCTGCACTTTGGAACCTGTACCGAGAAACTCCACATCATAGCCACCACGCCAAATAGAATCGGCGAAAAATAGCCAGGAAGGCGTGGCTTTGGTGCCGGTGGTCAAATTGATAAACAACTCATTGCCTGTATTGCGCATATCTTCAATAAGATGGATAGCGGCATCAAAATCACTGGTGAATGAACTCCCTTTAATCACACGATCAGCATTGCCGGTACCGTCCAGCTTAAACATGGATACATTTTGTTGTTGAACCAAGTTGAGCACCCGCTTATGGAAATTGGCGTAATAATTAGGGCCTGAAAGCGCAAATCTGCCATCTATCACTTCATAACCAAACTCCTCCGCATGAGAAACACGTTGCTCACCCGGTTTACCATAACCGCCCCAAGGAGAAAGCCAAATACCTAAACGAGCACGATATTGATCTGCTTCTTTTTTAAGATTTTTAAACTCATGGGGAAATGCCTCACTAAACCCCCAATCTCCTTTGAGATTATCCCAACCATCATCAAACAGATAACCACTCAACTTCACACCGCGCTTAGTCACCAACTCCTGCCCAAACTGATTGATACGGGTCAACGCCTCTTGTTCGGTATAAGGCGTGAAGTAACCAATATCGTACCAAGAGTTGTAATGTAGGTAAGGACTATATTCACGCGGACGAGCATTGTTCAAAAACTCATTGACGTTGCGCCGCAATTGCCCCGCCTGATAAACACCAACATACGTCTTATAACTTAACGTTTTCCCCGGCTCTAACGGGATAGAGAGCGCAATTTTTTGCGAAGCACTCCCTTTATACGCCTCAGTGGTAATCAATGGATTACCGGGGACAATAAAGAAGCTATCGCTGACAATCGGTGAACTGACGATAGAACCGTGAACAAAAGGGGTTTTAGTGCGAAATGGCATCAACGAGACAGAGCTGAGCTCCAACGCATTTTCCTGCGGTGTAATCGTGATTTCAAACGAGCCGTACTTATCTTTATCCTCCACAGTAATAATATTTCTTACCTGAATGTCGCCATGTTTCAGGGAGACAACAATACGATTGTGCTTTTTGCTGATATCAGTAATCTGAAAATCTTTAGCTGTGAGCTTTTCTCCTGATTTCAACGTGATTTCAAACAGATTATCAATGATAATTTGATCATGGCTTTTTGGATTTTCAAATTTTAATTGCGTCACTTTACCGTGTTCGTCGCTAACCGTTACATGGTAATTGTTACCGTCCAACAGCCAGCTATCTGCCCAGACTGGAGTGTTATACAACATGGAACTCGCTAATAAACTCAACGTAATTTTATTTAACGTTCTTATTTTCACAGCAGTTTCCTTATAGTCAGAATGAAAAAACAGAACCGTCACGAATACAGCTTGCCTGCACTGCCACAAATCCGGATCTTTTCTTCTACTACTGCCTGCATAGCCTGTTTTCCCGGCGCGATATATTTACGTGGATCATTCGCATCTGGATGCTGGATGAAATAGCGCTTTACCGCATCAGCAAAAGCAATTTTCAGATCGGTCGCCACATTGACTTTACATACACCAAGACCAATCGCCTGCTGTATCATCACTTCAGGAATACCCGATGCCCCATGTAGCACCAACGGAATATCCACCTGTTCACAGATTGCCGCTAGTCGATCAAAATCCAAATGCGGTTCACCATGATACAAACCATGCGCAGAACCAATCGCTACCGCCAGAGAATCAATACCGGTACGGGCAACAAAGGCTTTTGCTGCCAGCGGATCGGTAAAAAAACTATCGGCACTGGAAACCTGCAAATCATCTTCCTGCCCGCCTAGCCGCCCCAATTCCGCCTCAACGCTAACATCGTAACGATGGCAAAATCGTACCACCTCAGCTACCTTACGAATATTCTCTTCAAAGGGTAAATGCGAGCCATCAATCATTACCGAGCGCACACCTGCGGTCACTTTATGACTGATATCCTCCAGTTCCTCATGATGATCGAGATGCAACGCCAGCGGCAGATTGTGGCGACGAGCAGCATCCTGACAGATTGACACGAGGTAGTCAGTCCCCGCATAACTGAAAGTACTCGGCGTACCTGCCAGAATAACCGGTGATGCCAGACGCGCGGCAGTTTCCGCCACCACCTGGACAGTTTCCAGATTATGGACGTTAAAAGCAGGAACCGCATAGCCTTCACGCAGGGCCTTTTTCAACATTTGACGACTGGAAATCAGGTACATATAAGCTCCTCAAATGCCATCCAGATTCGGGCTGTCATACCCTCGTTTCTGCTGTTCGTGCCACAGGCTGGTTAATCCCCGCCGCCCACACTCCAGCGCCATATCACGAAATGTTTCCAACGTCATACCTTCACGGTCTAACATCATCTCTACCGCTAATTGCATATTGGTACCGGCAATAACTTCATAACATGGATTAGCGATTGCCAGTTGTGCCGCCTGCCGAAACGGTGATCCACCCAGTAAGTCACTGAGAATAATGATACCCTCACCACTATTACAGGCGGTGCAGGCCGCCTCCAACGACACCAATAATTGTTGCGTACTGATTCCCTCAGGAAAATCGACAGCACAGCACTGCGGTTGTCGTCCGACGACTTGTTCCACTGCCTGTAACAATCCACTGGCGAAATGCCCATGACCGGTGATTACAATACCTAACATTCCCTCTCCTCAGTGCCGTTTATTAAAGAAAACCCACAAACTTCCCTACAATACCGATCACCACCGTCAAACCAATTAACTTGACCGGGGAAAATCCTTTTTTCATCAACCAAAACACCAGCAAAGTGAAACCCAACGGCAATAAATTAGGCATCAGTTTGTCCAGCACATCCTTCTGCAACGCCACACTGGCCTTACCGGCGTTTATCACCACCGGCGTCGAGAGATGAACATAGGAAGCGACCAACGCCCCGATTACCGTCATTCCCACGATTGAAGCAGCATGGGAGATCTTTTTGGTATGCTTTTTCAACAATGCTAACGCACTGGTTCCTGCACGATAGCCATAATGCGCTAAACCAAAACGCAAGCCGAAATGTACGATGTTGAACAACAACAGGAATATGATGGGACCAAACAGGCTGCCCTGTAGCGCCAGAGAGGCCCCGATACCTGCGCAGATGGGTAACAGAGTCAACCAGAACAATGCATCGCCAATCCCCCCTAGCGGCCCCATCAGCGCCACTTTCACTGCACGAATAGTAGAAATTTTCTCTTTATTTCGCTCCATTGCCAGCACCAACCCAGACAGGAAGGTGACATCAAACGGATGTACATTGATAAACTCCATATGCATCTTCATCGAATTCGCCAGATCTTGCGGATGCTGGTGGATCTTACGCAGACCGGGGATCAAGGTGTACAACCAGCCTCCTGCCTGCATACGCTCATAGTTAAATGACGCCTGTAGCAACAAAGAGCGCCACGCCATACGATTCAAATCGCCTTTGGTCAGATCGTCACTCGGTATCGTGTCCTGATAGTCATCCTGCTCAACCTGACTGGTTGCCAGCGCCTGCGCCATCCTGTTCTCAGCTTTAGCTGCCATAGCCGCATCGGTGTCGTTAAATGCCATCTTCCATCTCCTGAGATTGAGTGTGAGATTGAGTAGTAGATACGCTGCGTTCAGCGGCCTCTTCCATACGGGAACGGTTAAAGAAATCGATCAATGCAATCGCAAAAGCGCCAAGCGCTACGGCAATAATCGGCATCTTAAGGAATGTGACTGAAATGAAACCCAAAATGAAATAAGCGATATAGGTCTTTTTCATCATGATCTTCATCAGCATGGAAAAACCGATGGCAGGCATCATGCCACCCGCAACCGCCAGACCATCCAACAACCATTTCGGCGCTTTCTGTACCATGACGCTAGCAGCATCAGCACCGAAATAGACCGGCAGAAATGCCACGATAAAGTAGAAACAAAACAGAATGGTGATACCCAGATAATTCACACGCTCCACACCGCGCCAGTTCAACGCTTTCACCATCTGATCGCATTTATGCATCATGGGTGAAAACAGGGTAAACAGCAGGGTGATGCAGCCTTGCACCGCAATGGCAAACGGCACCGCGATACCAATCGCTACCTTAGGATCAGCATGAGTCAAAATGGCAAATGCTGTCCCAATCACGCCACCAATCACCACATTTGGCGGCTGAGCACCTGCCAGTGGTACCATGCCCATCCAGACCAGCTCCAGTGTCCCCCCGACCAGCAAACCCGTCTGTACATCCCCTAAAATCAGCCCAACCAACGGCCCAATCACCACTGGACGATGAAAATGAGTCAACCCATCGAACAGATCCACCCCGGCCAATCCAGCCAGTAACCCAATCAATATCGCATCAATCAGCATAACTCCCCCCTCAAACCAGTAATTTGGCGATAGGTTCTCCCGCTTCATCCGGCACTCGCCGAATTTCGCAAGTGACGCCCAGTTGCTCCAGCTCACGAAACACCACCACGTCGCTGTCATCAACCGAAACCGTCTTATGGATTTGACGCTTTCCCTCAGCAAAATGCATATTGCCCACGTTAACAAATCGGATCGGTACACCGCCTTTTACTAACGTCAGTACATCCTGCGGCGTTTTACAGACGATAAAAATTTTCTGGCGCTCAGCCGCTTTATGAATGACATCGATGGTTTTTTGCAAGGTGAAATAACGCGTCTGAACCCCATCAGAAACCACCATGTCCATCAGATTTTGCTGCATCAAATCACCGGCAACATGATCGTTAGCCACCAATACCAAATTGGCTCCCAGTGAATTGGTCCAGGTCACACCGACTTGACCATGCACCAACCGGTTATCAATTCGGGTCATTAAAATATTCGGTATCGACATAATCACTCCTGCTACATTTTATTCTTTGTGAATACGGTGGATGATAAGGATAAATTTCCACCCCCTTCACCACGCGGTTGACTTCCCCTGTCGGACATGGATTGTCTGGCGTTATGCCCAGAGCCAGCGAGGTTTCAAACGCTAACATCTGCAAAAATATCAAATAGGGGAACAACAGCCAGATATCGTTTTGTTCACTGTTCATCACCGTGAACCCTTTCCCCTGTGTGCCACTCAGTGCAACCATTTGACACGCCAATCCGTCATGATTCAGTTCATGCCACAGATCGAGATCATAACGACGACGATACTGATCAGCAGAGAGCATCATGACCACCAGCGTATCCCGTTCGATCATAAACTTCGGCCCATGACGCACCCCCATTGACGAGTCGTAACGGGTCGTGACATGCCCGGCAGTCAGCTCCAGCATCTTGAGCGCCCCCTCCTCCGCTATCCCAGTAAAACAACTGGAGCCCAGACACATCATGCGTTTAAAACCACTACGGGCCAGCCGCTTAATCTGTGTCTGCCACGGTTCCCTTTCCCGCTCACACAACGCAATCATCGCCATCAACGGCTCATCACACTGTTCCAACGTCAACGGCCCTAGCAGCAGCACGGTTGCTAACGTCATACAACTAAAACTGGACGTCATAGCAAAACCTTGGTCATGAGAACCTTGGGGCATCTTCAACGAACAGACGTGAGCGCGCCCTTCGGCATAACGCGCTAACGCACCGCCAGGATTACAGGTCAGCATCAGGTGATAACAGCGTGACAGGAGCTGATCCGCCAGTTTTACCGCCGCCACGCTCTCAGGACTATTACCCGATCGCCCATAAGAAATCAGCAATGTCGGACGCGTTGGATCGAGATATTGCAAAGGAGAAGGCACAATGTCCGTGGTGCTGTACGCGACCACATTCAGTCCACACTGCTCACGCAACCAAGGCGCCAATGTGCGCCCGATAAACGCGGAGGAACCTGCACCACACAGCACTATCTGTAATTCTGGATCAGACAACAAAGGCTGCAAAAAGGGTCGCCACAACGCTTCCTCGCGTTGCAGATTTTGATATAACTGACGCCAAAGCTCAGGCTGTTGATGAATCTCTCTGGCAGTATGCAACGCATGGTGCTCACGCAACCAAACTTCGGTATAGGAAAACAGCTCATTCATGCTAAAACCCCTTGTACCCCGAACTCACAAGCCTGCGCATAGCTCAAAAGCACAGAACGAATCTTATCCAACACCCATGAGTGTGGGTCATTATCCAACCTTCCAGCATTAACGGCCTGCGCCTGCTCCGGCAGATACTGACTCAGCAGTGAAAAGGAAACCGGGCGACAACGCAGGTTATCCATCAAGGTATTCACTGCCTGTTGTACCTGCGGATGCGGCCAATAGTAACGAATGCGATCACTCAAACTGTATTGACGATCAATAAACTGTTGATGCGGTGTACCGTGATAATAGCGATTCCAGTGCTCCGGCTGCTCAAGCATGACCTGTTCTAACGTGGCACACAGATGAGCCGCGTCCTGTTCCCCATTCCATTCACCATCGATTTTATCGAGTGCGAAAAGCACCTCACGTAAAGCAAAAGTCAAAGCCGGGCCGACTTTCAGAATGGCAAAATGATCACGTACCAACTCACGGTAAGCTTGCACCGTTTGATAATCAGTGGAATGAGCTTCATAGACTAAATAGGGTTGAGATTCGATATATTGACTCAGTGCCGCTGCACGATCAGGTTGATAATGCTCAATATGATGGTGATCGAACTCCACCCCCGGTTGCACCACCAGCGCAATCACCCGCGGCCATACCGGTTCCAATCCAGCCAATTGCCAGGCTTGTTGATGTACACTCAACGTGGTAGCTGCGGCCTGAGGCGTCGTGACGTGCATTCCAGCCAATGCTTCTTTCGCCCCGCCCGGTACCGGCACTTCGGTACCTATCACATAAACCGGCGGTTCTCCCCCCACCTGCTGCCAACAACGTTCCGCCACCTGACACAAACGAGCTGCACGTACCGCAACCTCTTTGTCGCCAAGCGGCGTTGGATCATCCAAACAGGACATTGAACAATCGAGATGTATCTTACGAAACCCCGCCGCCACATAATCGTGTATCAACGTTTCAGCCAGTTTCATTGCCTGTTCAGCGGGAAGATCCTGCCAAGCATTGGGTCCAAGATGATCGCCCCCTAGCCAGACACGATCACGCGGTAAACCAATGCGATCGGCCTGTTGCCAAACTGCATCCCGGAATTGAGCAGGTTGCATCCCGGTATAACCACCAAACTGATTGACTTGATTAGAGGTTGCTTCAATCAGGACTGAGGTCTTACGCTCTTTAGCGACGCGCAAAGCACTTTCCAATACCCAGGGATGAGCGGAACAGACCGAATAGATCCCCACGGCTTCACCTGATTTGTGACGACGGATAAGTTGTAATAGTGACTGCATGGTGCCTCCCATGCGGGCAAAAATCTCGGTAAGAACTATTCGTCGGCAATAATCACATCCACGCCGAGTTCAATTAATGCCCGCCTGTAGTTATCGGGGATCCGACTGTCAGTAATCAGCCGATGAATCTGTCCAGCCTGACGGATCAGGCAAAAACTTCTGCGCCCAAATTTACTGGCATCGGCCACCGCGATAATTTCATGCGCCACCTCACACATTACGCGATTAAGATGGGCTTCACCGGCGTGTGGCGTGGTTATCCCTGCTTCCAGATCAAAACCATCGACGCCAAGAAATAGGGTGTCAAAGCGATATTGACGCAATTGCTGTTCCGCCGCCGGACCATAAAGCGAGTAGGAGTTCTGACGCACACTCCCGCCAAGCACCATCACCTCCATCCGGTCAAACCCCGCCAGTTCATAGGCGATATTCAACGCGTTAGTCATGACGACCAGATCACGCCGCTCTTTAAGAAATGGCACGATTTGCGTAGTCGTCGAGCCGGAATCAAGGATCAGGGCATCACCGTCCTGAACAAACTGCGCCGCTCTGGCCGCAATGCGCGATTTTACATCACGATTGATTCGGCCTTTATCTTGCAAAGGACGATCAAAGGCGAATTGCTGATTCAACATGGCACCGCCATAGGAACGCAATGCACAACCTTTTTGTTCCAGATAACGCAGGTCATTACGGATAGTGACGCTGGAAACCCCAAAACGGGTGCTCAAATGTTCAACACGCACGCTACCCTCATGGCACAGCAAGTCGATAATCTGTTCACGTCTTTTTACGGTATCCACGGCCATTCCGTCATACTCCTCAGATTTTCAGCAACAAATTTATGTCGCCTGTGATGAATTGCTTTCCCTCTCTTTCGATTTAATTACAGCAAAAGCAACTAAACGAAATTGTGATCGCTATTACAGTCTATTATATAGCCAAAAACCGACATAAAAGGTTTCGATTGGAAACAAAGTGAAAGAAAATATTAAATTCTCTGGTTACTGACTCTTTACCAAAAAATCAGTTTTCATCCACATTTTGGGTAACAATTGATATCAAGAAACGAAAGCCCTTGGTTTTCAATCCGCAACCGCAAAGTTTTATTTTGCTAGGTGATAGAGATCACAAATTTTGTGATTGGATGTACAAATCCTGATAAAATCCAGGCCTGAAAGTTCTCACTGTAATTAAGGACATGCCACAAATGACAAAACGATTCTCGGTGCTGACTGGCGGGCTGCTGCTTGCCACTTCTCTTGGCGCTCAGGCCTCGAATACCCCCGATCAGACCCGTCTGGCAAATACTGTTGATAAGACCATACACTCCTTGATGCAGGAATATGACATTCCAGGAATGGCAATTGCGGTGACTTTCCGCGGTCAACATTTTTTCTATCAATACGGTGACGCGTCAAAAGAGAGCAACACGCCGGTCACCAAAGAGACAATCTTTGAATTAGGTTCGGTCAGCAAAACCTTTACCGGCAGCCTGATTTCTTGGGCGCAAGTGACGGGAGCCATTTCCCTCTCCGATAAGGCCAGCCAGCATTTTCAACCGCTTGCAGGCAGCGCCTTTGACAACATAAACCTGCTGAATATTGCCACCTATACCGCGGGCGGCCTGCCGTTACAATTCCCTGATGAGATCGACAGCAATAGCAAAATGGTGGACTGGTTTCAGCACTGGCAGCCAAAGTACACGCCCGGAACCTACCGCCAGTACGCCAATCCCAGTATTGGCCTGGCCGGTTATATCGTTGCCCAACGCCTTGAAAAGCCTTACTCAATACTGATGGAAAACCAGATCCTGTCACCGCTTGGTCTGCGCCATACCTGGTTTAACGTGCCCGCGCAGGAGATGAAAAATTATGCATTGGGTTATTCAAAAGAGAATAAACCGATCCGCATCAACCCCGGCGTGCTGGATGAGGAAGCCTATGGTCTGAAAACCAGTGCACAGGAGCTAATCAGCTTCGTAGATGCGAATATCGATCCTTCCCGCCTAAGTGACAGCAAGTTGGCACAGGCTATTCGGGCAACCCATACCGGTTATTACCGGGTAGGGGAGATGACGCAAGGGTTGGGCTGGGAGCTTTATCACTGGCCCGTTACCCTTGAGCAGGTACTGAGCGGCAACTCGGCGCAGATCGCTTATCAGGCCAACAAAACCACGGAACTAGCGCCACCAGAGCCGCCAACGGATGCGCTTTTTATCAATAAAACCGGTTCCACCAATGGCTTCGGCACGTATGTTGCGTTTGTGCCGCAAGAGCAAATGGGTATTGTGCTGCTGGCCAACAAAAATTATCCCAATGAGGCACGCATCAAAGCGGCCTGGCAAATCCTCAAGGCGCTGAAATAAGGTGCAATTGCGTTAAATACAGTTGTCTATTTGGCAGCAACAGCGCTTCCTGCAGGAAGCGCTGGCCTGACATATCGAGTCGTTAAGCCATTTAGGGGACGCAGCTCATTTTAAAGGAGAAGCAGAGATGCTATTCCCCCCTGAGTCAAAAATGTTAGTGGAAAAGGTTTTGAATCACGGTGATAAAGAATTTGATTCCCACTTTTCAAATCTGAAACTAACAGATGATGCGTCAGCAGACACCACAAGGATTAAAAGGATTATTAATGTAAAAATGCTGAACGAATAAAACCACTCGCCCAGAAAACGGAATTTCAGGGCGCTAAATTTTATGTGAAAACAGAGATATACCCTATGGATTTCAAATTGCATCGCGACGGCAAGGGAGCGAATCCCCGGGAGCATAGCAAACTATGTGACCGGGGTGAGTGAATGCAGCCAACAAAGAGGCAACTTGAAAGATGACGGGTATATTAAAGATTTTATATAAAAGACGGATTTAACTATAAGTACAATTTTTTAAAAGGATGTTAATTTTATTTAATTGAAGCTCATTAATCATTAAAAATGTGAGATCTCTCCCTAGCTAGCCGAGGCAGAGGAAATGGTGAAAATTAAAAAAAGTAAGCTGATGCCAAAACAGGAACATATTCACACTTTTGCCGAAATTGATGTTAAAGCAATACGCGAAGCAACTGGTTTGAAACAACAGGAGTTTGCCATATACCCTAAATTTTTCGATTGAAAAGGAGCGATTGAGCGATTTATTAATTAAAGAATTCAATATGAAAAATCGGAATTGAGAACGATTAATGAGCCATTTCATGTGATATTTATCACATTTTTTATGTCCATATGATAAATATCGTGATCTTGTGGTCATAATATTTAGAGAGCGAAATTCTCTGTTATTTGTCTCCACTCCATCCTACTCAGCTGGACGCGGTCTATTGTTCTCTCTAACGCCACGTATTAAATGATGGCTATTTTACGCTGTCATTTTTTTACCGCGGAACAGACCGGCGCTATTTAAAAGAGCTGCATGTCATGGCTCGTTTAATAGCCTCTTGCGTTATCCCCGTTGCAGGATAATGGTTCAATTATGTAGGGTTTCAAATATGGATGGATTAGTTTTCACCTGCCGAATTGGCACACTGCCCCAAACCACCTTTCAGGTAGCGCAATTTACCTTGCAGGAAGAGCTGTCGCAGCTTTATCGCCTGACGTTAAAGGTGGTGAGCTCACGTGATGATATTCCCCTGAATGAACAACTGGGCAGAAGAAAATCTGCAACTGCGTTCACCGGAAGCAACCCCCAAGCCGAAGCAAACCTTATACCGTGCCAGCGGTAACACGCCGGTAGAGTATGTGATGGAATTTATGGAGATATAAGTATGGCAATATCCAACAACGGCAAGATGTGCCCGGCTGTCACATCAATCACTTGTACGATGGAAATAGGGGTTTTTCCCGCCG
Source organism: Photorhabdus africana (assembly GCF_035181445.1). NCBI lineage: Bacteria > Pseudomonadati > Pseudomonadota > Gammaproteobacteria > Enterobacterales > Morganellaceae > Photorhabdus > Photorhabdus africana. The sequence goes on along the minus strand of NZ_JAXBVE010000022.1, from coordinate 822 downwards.
ATGAAGATCCCTGTTATCTGGCGGAAAAAGCCGAGTATGCTCTGCGCCTGCCAGCAATGATTATCACCAAACTGGGGGCTATTCGCTTTCTTAATCAAGTCATTATGAGTGGGTTGATTAAGGTTGAAGAACTTAAACATGACTTTTTATGGCCTTATAAAGCAGAAGTGGTGTTTGCTATCCGAGGAGAGCAGGATGTCCCCTTACCCATGCTGGCAACCAGTCAAGACTCTAAGCAACGTTATGGTGATAATTTACCGCAATCCAGTAATCCGTTTGCCCGGCCTTCTGCCGACGACGCGGAGAAATTTGGTGTTGTTAGTATCCGTCGGCCCGATATTATTCTGGTTAAAGATGAAACTATCCGCTGGCCGGGCAGAAATGCCACTTACTTTGACGGTTCCATGCACCCTGATAACCTAAAGATGTTAATTGAGGTGAAATTTCCGGGGGATGATCTCTCTGACGATCAAGAAATAGATTATATCCAAATTGCGACCGAAGACCGCTTTGGGGTGATGCGTATCATCGATAACCGTACAGAAGAGCAAAAACAGTATGATGAAGCGTGGCGAAAACATTATCAACCCGGTTCCCAACATTATAAAAATCCGATCCCACTGGCTCCGCTGCCGTCCGGTTCGCCTCCTGATGATGAAGCTTTACCCATCCCTCCCGCAGAGGGTGTGCCGGGGACTATTCCGCAACCCTTGACAAAAAATCCACCGCTTCTCAGCACTTCCCGCTGGTCGTTTTTACCCAGCTATGAAGACTGGGTTGTCCTCGGGCAGGAGGTGGCGGGTCTGGCCGAAAATGGGTTGA
>NZ_JAXBVE010000021.1:0-79983 GCF_035181445.1 Photorhabdus africana | reverse complement strand
CCGCAATCCGTTTAGTAAACAAATTACAATTCATGTAATTAGGCGTTTATATCATCAAATAATAATAAATTTCATTTAATATATTCACAAACTGTGACATTAACCACACAATAATATTAAAATTTATTAATTTTATAATGTTGTTGTTTACATTGATAACAAAACATAAACATCAACAATTTGATTCAGTCATTGCAACTATTTTTGAATCCGTTGAATCGGTGAAATTAAGATATCGATCAGTATATAGCCATCACGATGAAGCTACTCGGTATTGCTGGCTGAACGATTACGACTCACAATCAATCAACATGAAAGACTCAGAAAAGATATTTCAATTAGAAAATAACAAAAATTTGGCATATAGGTAGGTTTAAGATACATTTATCTTGCATAAGTCAATGTAATCTCTAGTTCACTGCACGAGAATTTTTCAATCACCCAATCGAGAACTTTTTACAAAAATAAAAAGGGATATTTACCGAAGTCAACACGGCAAATCAGAAATCCCATTAAAGGGATTAATGAGCTGATTGTCGGACTTAAAAGCCCATCCAACAACCGCGCAAATAACGATCAAAAAAATGTCAGAGAAGATATGGCAACATCATTAATATATAAATTTTTTTGCACAAGTTAGTCTATCAGAATAAGCACTAATCCACCTGTAAGCTAAGCCGCTCTGCTAACCCGCTTCGCCTTTGAGTTGGCGTCTGGATTGCCTGACGCAATACCGCTTCATGTGCATAAAGAGTCAATTTTTCTCTGGCACGGGTTATCGCTGTATAGACCAGTTCACGGCTGACAACCGGCACAAATTGCGTTGGCAATACCAAAGCGGTATGTTCAAATTCTGAGCCCTGCGATTTATGTACAGTCATCACATACGCAGTTTCATGTTGTGGTAAACGACTTGGCTGGATTCCCTTAATCTGCCCGTCAGGCAACTGAAAATAAGCACGCAGTTCATGATTTTCGTCTCTGAGCATAATACCGATATCACCATTAAACAGGCCCAATGTGCTGTCGTTACGCGATATCATGATGGGGCGGCCTGCATAACCACGGCTGAAAGTCCCGACAGGACGACGAATAAGCCCCTGACGATGCAGTAGCTGTTCTATACGCTCGTTAAGCCCACTGACGCCAAACGGCCCTTCTCTAAGCGCACACAACAAACGATAACGGTTAAATTCATCTAAAATCGCTTTGGCCGGTGCTTGCTCTGCCACCAGTTGCAAATAAGCGTGATAACCCGATACCGTTTCTGTCAGCAACCGCTGATAATCTTCATCGTCGGACAATGGGTAAAAACAGATATCCTTCAACGGTTGCTGCAAAATAGAGAGAGCTTGTCGACTCTTCCCCTGATTAACGGCCGCCGCCAACTGACCAATCCCCGAATCCATATTAAAGCGGTAACTTTTGCGTAAAAGGCACAAACATTCACGAACCTCTGGGATATTTTGCTGATCACCCGCAACTAACCGACATCCCGTTAATCTGCTTAGCTGTTGCGCCCTCGCTACGCTGTATCCCAGTTCTGCAAAACGGCAAATATCACCCAACACCGCTCCTGCTTCCACTGATGCCAATTGATCACGGTCACCAAGCAGAACAATTTTCGCTTTCGGTAGCAATGCATCAATCAACCTAGCCATCATGGGTAAATCCACCATTGAAGCTTCATCCACCACCAGCACATCCAGATTCAGTGGATTATCTCGGTCATAGCGTAATCGCTGGCTATCAGGCTGCGCTCCCAGCAAGCGATGAATCGTCTGTGCCTGCTCCGGCATACATGCAAGCTGTTCTTCCGTCAGAGGCAATTTTCTAACCGCACTATTAAGAGATTCGGTCAATCTGGCGGCCGCCTTTCCTGTCGGAGCCGCCAGTTGGATAACCCGCTTTTTATCAGGTTCAAGTTTAATTAAGGCAGCCAACAGTTTAGCAACGGTGGTTGTTTTCCCAGTTCCTGGTCCGCCAGAGATAACCGAAATTCTGCTAGTCACCGCGACAGCCGCAGCCACTTTTTGCCAGTCCACCGCCTCCTCAGATAGTATGAATAATTCATCCAAAATGGCTTTCAGTTGCTGTTCCTGAATATTATCGACTGGTTGGTTGCCGGAAAAGAAAGCCGCCACCTGACATTCACTTTGCCACATTCTCTGCAAATAAAGCCGGTCATGGGAAAGCACAACAGGCGTTGGTTGAAATCCATCACTAACCGCAGCACAATTTTCCAGTGCTATCCGCAAACGCTGCTCATCAGGTTTTCCCGCAATCTGCCATAACTGTTCGGCAAATTCACGATGTCGCCCATCAAAAAAATATTCTGGCGTTATCCGACTAACCGGCAGGCAAACATGGCCAGTACCGGTTTCAGCGCTTAACAGCGCCATCACCAACAACAAAACAGGATCTTTATCCTCAATCAATACATGAGCAAACTGTAAGTCCAATGAACGCAAAAGCCTGAGGTTTACTGCTTGTTGTAATAACGAAATCATCAATTTTTCTCTTTCTCAGGCTGTTCACTACCACTGAAAAGCAGATCCAAAGCATCAACAAATTCAGCCGATGGCCGACAATTGAAAATACCATTCCCCGGCTGTTGTTTATCTATCCCCCTCAGAAACAGATAAATCACGCCGCCGAAATGTTGTTGGTAATCATAATTAGCCAGCCTGTGACGCAAGTAACGATGCAATGCCAGTGTATAAAGTTGATATTGCAGGTCATAACGATGCTCAATCATGGCTATTTCCATTGCCTGGCGGGTATAAAACTGGCTCTCCTCTCCCAACCAGTTTGATTTGTAATCCAGTAGGTAGAATTTGCCTTGCCAACAGAAGACCAAATCAATAAACCCTTTCAACATTCCTTTCACCTGCTGAAATTCCAGCTGGGGGCAGCGAGCAGAAATTGGATCATAACGACGTATCAGTGTATCCAACGTCTGAGATCGCAAAAGTTGTTCAACCGGCAGATAAAATTGCATTTCATCCTGTTGATGATGCGGCGGAATTTTTGCCAATTGCACTCCTTCATCATTCAATGGAATAGTAAAAATATCGACCATCCATTGCTGTAATGTCCCACTCCAGCGTTCATCAAATCCGGCTGATTGCAGTTGTTCTGCCAACCATTTCTCATCAGGTCGTTGGCTGAAACTAAGTTCTTCCAAAATAGCGTGTAAAAAAGTCCCCGCAGAAGCTCCCCGTGGGAATGTATGTGGTGTCATTTCAGGTTGTTCTACTAACTGTCTTTCACCACTAGCATCAACATCAAGTTTTGGCGCAATAGACTGAACAATCACGTCAATAGATTCTTCTCCCGCAAAATAAGCAGAAGCATTACCACGATGAACCACAGAGTTTCGTAAACCAGAATAACTGGTAATACGCCAGTCATCCTGAACTCTGCGTTTAAATTGCCTGGCCGACAGGACTAAATCATTTTTACTTTGCGATTGCCAAGGGTGATCATCAGTCTCATTAATTGATGATATAACAATGCCATCCCCGCTTAATTCTTTAAGCGATGTTGCCAGAAAATCAGCATCCCCTTTCACCCCCTTTTGCAACAGGTAGCCCAGAGCACATTGATGCAGATCAGTATCCCCGATCTTTTTCTTATTGCCTTTTATCAGCGGAGCCACGCCGACACTGCAATGGTAAACAGAGCGCGTCAATGCGACATAGAGTAAACGCAAATCCTCTGCCAATCGCTCTTGTTCCGCCAGCTCAATCGTCTCGTCGTCGGGAAAGATATCGAGGCAAGCATTAAAGCTTGTACGATCATGATATATCGCCCGCTTCTGTTCCCTGAAATTACAGATAAATGGCAACCATACCAGCGGATATTCCAGCCCCTTAGATTTATGGATAGTACAAATTTGTACCAAATGACGATCGCTTTCCAGCCGCATCTGCTGATTTTCAGATTGGGGATCAGGATGAGAGATTTGCTGAGCCAACCAGCGGGTAACTGCATGTTCACTATCAAGTTGCAACGATATTTCCTGCAACAACTCACCAATATGCATCATATCCGTCAAACGCCGTTCACCGTCATAACTGGCAAGCAGGTTCTCAGCAATATGATGGTTGGCGATTACCGCTCGTAACATAGGTAACACACCACGGCGTTGCCACAGACGAAAGTAACCATCAAATTCATCAACTAACTGATCCCATGTCTTTTCATCATGATTCAACTTGTCTATCTGCCGGGCAGTTAGACCAAATAAACCACTCGCCAACGCACTTCTCAACACCCGCTCTTTTTCCGGTGATAACACCGCTTGCAGCAACCAGAGAATATCCTTGGCTTCCGTGGCAGCAAATACACTTTCTCGGTTAGAAAGAAATACAGAAGGAATAGATAACAGGTTAAGCGCATTACGGATCAGTGCCGCTTCCTTTCTGCTACGCACCAAAACCGTAATATCAGCAGCCGTCACAGGTCGAGAACCTTCACTTTTATATAATAAAGCCCGCCCTTCACTACCTGCCTGCAACCAATCTCGAATTTGCGCGGCACAGAGCCGTGACATCGTTTGCTCATAATCTCCGGTAGAAACGCCTTCTCCCGGTTGTAACCAGAAATTCAGTGCAGCCTGTTCTTCACCGTCATAGCGAAAAGAGAGTTCTAAGTTTCTTTCTGCCGCAGAAACTTCGATAAAAGGGATCTGTTCAAACAAAAATGGATTTTCTGAACGCATAAACAGTTTGTTTACTGCCTGTACCATTGAGTAAGCAGAGCGCCAGTTTGTTTCCAGTGTATAGTGAGCACTTACCTGAGAGCGGGCACGAATATAAGTGAAAATATCTGCGCCGCGAAATGCATAAATAGCTTGTTTGGGATCACCAATAAACAGCAATCCATTTTCAGGCTGAGTGCCATAAATGGTATGAAAAATTCGGTATTGCTGTGGGTCGGTATCCTGAAATTCGTCGATCAACGCAACCGGATAGCGTCGGCGGATTGTCTCAGCAAGCAAATCACTGCCAGGGCCTTTCAGAGCATCATCAAGGCGGGTAAGTAAATCATCAAACCCCATCTGACCACGCGTTAATTTTTCCTGACAGATTGATTGGCGAATCTCAATAATAGCCCTAGAGATAATCAAATCACGTAAAGTAAGTGGTTGCTGATATAAGTCATCTATCGCAACAAAAAGTGAATGTTCAGGTACCTCACCTTTTTTTGTCTTTTCTGCCAACACCGACTGCCGGAACTTTTCCAACGCTTTTGGCAACAAATAATCCGCTGTAGGTGCCTGAGCCCAATCCGTGACGCTATTCAGCCAATTTGGTAAGTGCTTACTACTGTAACTTCTTTTATCGACACCAGAGCCCGCAATTAAATCGTGTAATTCTCCCGCAACTTCATTCCATTGGTATTTAACATCGTTGATCAACTGGATAATTTTTTCATGACGACTTAACAGCGTTTCATCACTGGCTGGCGCATCAACCATATATGGCATATCCCCTTGTAAATAAGGGTGTAATTCAGCCAATAAGGCTTCCGGGCCACTCCACTCCTGGCTGATCACCTGTGCCATTGATAACGGCAATGGATAACAGTGACGCCGCCAGAAATCGGCACACCCCTGCCGTTCTAATGGCTGTTGATCCTGAATTAATGTCTGTTCAAACAAAATCCCAGACTCAAAGGCATTATGTGCCAACATTCTCTGACAAAAACCATGAATGGTATAAATCGCCGCTTCATCCATTTGCCGCTCTGCGGCCAGTAACCAGATAGCCGCCCGCCCTTTATCCGGGATTTCATTCAATAGCTGTTGATAAGCAGGTTCTGTCTCTTCTATTGCATTTCGAATACAGGCAAGCCGAAGTTTATGAATATTTTCACGGATACGACCACGTAACTCATTTGTTGCTGCCTCAGTAAAAGTCACTACCAGAATTTCTTCCACGTTTAAAGGTCGTGAAAAAGCGGCATCTTTCCCCAGTCCAAGTAGAAGACGCAGATATAAGATACCGATAGTATAGGTTTTACCCGTCCCGGCCGATGCTTCGATCAGCCGCTGACCAGTCAGCGGCAGAGTTAATGCATTAAGCCTGTGGACAGATATCTCTGTGATCACTGAGCTCTTACCTCAACAGGTAACCGTTTCTGAAATTCAGTCACATTTTGATAGGTTTTCCAACCTTTCAATTTCGCATATCCATCCAAGTTGCCTGATTTACCAATCACTTGTGAAATGAATGACAACCCTATATGTTTGATTACCGCATTCCGATAGAAATTAATCAATTGCTGTTGTGTGGTTTTCTTTAGAATCTCAAGCATTTTATCTCTACTATCAAAACTAAAGTTATTGCGGCTGAAATCACCAGAGAAACGGGCAACTTCGGCATAGAAAGTTTGTGGCGGTTGCTGCTTTTCATTAATCAGCGCACTCTTGTACTGTTCAAAATCAGCTTGAGACATGGCTTTCAATTTATTACCGGCGTTCTGATAGAAATCTCGATAACGCTGATTCAAATATTTCGGTTGTTTATTATTACTTTGTAGCAGGAAGCCCAATCCCCACTGTTCCCCCACACTGGTATTGAAAGCAAACACCGCATACCCTAGTTGTTCTACTGTTCTTAACTGCTCATAGAACCACGGCTGGAGCATATTGCTTAACAAACTGGAATAAACATAACCTTCTATACGGTTATAACCCGTCGGAATATAAACCTCTGCTAAAGCACCATCTGTGCTGCTGCCAACACGCTGGAAATTAACCGGGTAATTTTTATCAATCACCACCTTATCCCCACTCCACCAGTCATTTCCTTGATTTACCAGTTGGTTATGGGCAGATTCAGCAATCACTTTGCTCTGCTGTTCGGTCAAATTCCCAATGATCATCATTTGCAAAGCAGCATTTTTTATCACCTGATGACGATACGTAACAATATCCTGAACCGAGATAGTCTCCAGCGCTTCCAGACGAGTGGATTGTTCAGTGTAAGGCACCACAGAAAGGCGCTTCAACGGCTGCATAGCCATATCATAAGCTTTAGCGTTATTAGAAACCGCTATCTGCTCACGATACCAGGACTTAGCCTGTGCCAGTTGCTCCTCAGTTGGCGTGAATGCCATGTAATTACTGATTAAAGAGGTTAAAAGCGCTGGCAGATTTTGAGTGTAACCACTTACTCCCAATTGTAGCCCCTGAGATGAGCTAGTAGAAATATTCATTCCTGCAACAGAAGCCTGATAACTAAGCTGGTCAAGGGAAAGCCCAGCCAAATAATCGAGCAAAGAGGAAGTGACCTGCTCACGAGCGCTATTCAAACCTTCTGCGTTGCGCAAATCAAGCGTAATACTGGCTTTAGGTTCATCAGCAAAATATTGGCTCGGCATATAGAGCAAGCGGACATTCTGCTGTTCAACGATCATTTCTGGATGTTTTTTACTCTTATCTGCTTTTATCAGCTTCAAATCGTCAGGAATATAAGGATTTGGTGCGGGCAGAGAAAAACTCATCTGCTCCTCTAATTGCAGCCATTTAACTCGTTGCTGCAATGTAATTCGATCAACCTGATAAGGTGCCTGAACAAAATAAGCCTGTTTATTGTGTGGCTCTTTTGGACTGATATACCAGATTCTTGCATTTTCAGGTGTTAACTCAGCAAGCCGACTGGCGATTGCTTTCGGGTCATAGTTATCAGCTAAATAACCGGCATTCAGTACATTGGAAACAGGAACTCGCAACATAGCATCCGATAACCATTCGATATAATGCATATCACGAACAACGGAACCATATCGGAAAGATAGGTTCAAAACCTTCGCGATTTCATCAAAATAACTTTTCTGAATGCCTTTTTGTTTCAATAAATTAATATAAGCAAAAATAGCCGCAACAATCTGATCCCGTTGTGCAAGCCCTTTATCTGTCAACGTCACATAAATAAAAAAGATACCTTTGTTGCGATCAACCATAGGCTCCGCACCGGCACTGATACTTTCTGCTAGTCCTTGAGTTTGTAGCCAATCTGATAATGTATTCAGGCTACGATTGCCTATTATATAACCGAGATATTCATCGGTTTTACTGCGGAAATCAGCACTGTTATTGTCAATACTGAATTCCAATTGCAATGCCTTTTGCGGTTGGGCAGGAACATAATGGATGATAATCCCTTTCTCTTTTTCCGTTACTGCTGGCACAGTAATCACCGGCACACTCGCTTTTCTATCCGGTATCCGACCAAAAGTATCAACGGCAATTTGAGTCAGTTTATCGATAGGCTGATTACCGTAAATGACACCTTTCATCAGGTTGGCTGAATAATAGCGTTGATAAAAATCCACCAGTTCTGTCTGTAATTTACTCCCCGGTTTATCTTTTAATGTTTCTAGATTACCACCAGAAAAACGAGCATTGGGATGCTTAGGATTCAAGGTTTCTGCCCGTATTTGAGCCACCCGCATCCCATCACGCGAACGCGCCATTGTCAGCTCTGCATTAACCGCATTTCGCTCCCGATCTGCATTCACTGGATTAAGTAACGGCTCAGCCAGTGCATCAGCCAGACGATCTGTGGCTTGAGCTAACGCTTCATTTTCTACTTCAAGGTAGAAAGCTGTGCGGTAAGAAGCCGTGCTGGCATTATAGCTACCACCATGCTTTTGCAAAAATTCAGATAAATCACCTGACTGTGGGTAACGTTCAGATCCCATCAGAACCATATGTTCCAGATAATGTGCAAGCCCTAGCTGGCTGTCAGGGTTTTCCATACTACCAACCGGAATTGCTACCGCTGCCAGAGATTTGGTTGCCTTCTCATCAGATACCAGCAAGACCGTCATATTGTTTGCCAATCTGATTCCCTGATAATGACGATGATCATTTTCGCTTTTATAAATTGTCTCTTGCAGTAGCTGCCACTGTAGTTGTGGTGTTTGCGCATAACTCGTCGTTCCCCAAAAAAGCAGGAACATCACAGTTATCATGCGAACAAAATGTTTATGCATTATCTGATATTCTCCCTATGTATTCTGATGTCGCGCTATCGGTAACAAATAACTGAGCGCTTCCTGTTTAAGTTTTACCAAAAATGATTTATCCACTTGCCTGAAAGCCCTCTGAATATAAGGATCATCCCCTTCGCCTCTGCGTCCTTGATCTCCAAGCCATGCTTTCAATAATTGGCTTTCAGCTTTTGATTGAATTTCATCACTATCATCAATCTCACCAATCTCTTTATTCATACATGCTGAAAGCCACGCCCAACCACTTTTACAAAACAGCGGTAAAGGCGCGGATATTCCTCGCTGATAGCCTTCAATCAATTGATTCAGATAATCTTTAGCTTGCTCTGAAGGTACAGGAGCAAAACACCATTCGTTGCCATCACGCCCATAGCTGCGACTTTCACCCTCACCACCGGTCAGACAATAAGCCAGATGCTCAATCCACAATTGCATACCATCATTGGCTGTCAAACTGGCAGGCCGCCAACGTAGCAAACCATCCGGTTGCACCTTATTAATACGCCCTGTCAGAATCACTTGGCCTAAATCATGATGTAAATCGACAGATAAAGTTTCCATTTGTTGTTCACGAATTTTATCCGCCAAAGGCTGCATCTCTTTTTGCTGTCTTAACCAATAAACCTCACCAAAAGCACCAAAAGGTAATCCTCCAGCAGCACGCAGCCGATTGAAAAGTGGTTCAGGCGATTGCTGTTCAATTAACGCATTCAACAATAGCTGATTAAACTGATAACGTTGAAGATTATCTAAAACGAAAGGTTCTTCCTCTGGTAATTCCGTTTCTTCAACAACGAAATTTACTTTCAAGCAACGTTGGAAAAAAAACCGAACGGGATGGCGGTAAAAACTGCTCAAATTATCAAGTGTAATTTCTTGAATTTGCGCCATTTCAATAGATTGGCAAAATTCAGCGTATGCTGCACCTTGCTCAGTTGCCGCCGGTAACCACTCCCCGGCATAGCTTTGCTGATAACTGTCCGGTATAAAATTTTCCGGTGCAAATGGAACGCGGGCATGAATATACAACAGATGTTTTCTGACATGGGTAGCACTTTCATCAACATTCAGTTTTTCATTTCCCGGTAAACAAAAACTTTGGCAAACATAATCCAGTAATTCATTCACCAGCACGGAAGGATTACATTCCGTATCATCACGAATAGACTTACCAATATAGCTGATATAGAGAAACCGTTCGGCAGATATCAAGGCTTCAAGGAATAGATAACGGTCATCATCCCGCCGTTTTCTGTCTCCCCTCTGACCTTTTTCCGCCATCAGATCAAATCCAAGCGGTGGAATTGAACGGGGATAAATACCATCATTCATTCCCAATAAACAGACAACCTTAAAGGGAATAGAACGCATCGGCATTAGAGTGCAAAAATTGACAGATCCGGCGAGAAAACGCTGACTGATTTTTTCATTATCAAATTGAAGTGCCAATTCATCTCGTAATAGAACCAATGGCACACTTTCTTGATAATGGGCATTCAAGCCATTGACTATGACTTTCTGCCATTGTTGTTCTATCATCGCCAGTACTAATTCAGTTTCATTATCTGATGCAAAAAATGTCTCCAGCAACTGCTGGCAGACAGGTAACCAACCCGTTAATGTTCGGCTCTCGCCAAGAATCTTACGCCAATAACTCAATTGCATTAAAAGTTCAGCTAATTGGCCGGCAAGCTCTGCGGCTAAACCGCTGGATTCATCATAAGGCAATACTTCTTTCCAAGGGCCTGACCGACTATCCATTGCGTAACCCAATAACATTCGAGTGAGTCCAAAACGCCATGTATGCTGGCCTGTCACCGGTAAAGATAGCTCTTCGACATTATCGTCATCCAGCCCCCAACGAACCCCTGACTCTTCAACCCAACGCCTTAATAAACGCAAACCATCTTCATGAATGTCAAATTTATTCGCCAGCGCGGGTACTTCCAACAATGCTAAAACTTGTTCCGTCGTAAAACGGCTTTGAGGTAAATCAAGCAGTGTAATAAATACCTGTAAAACCGAATGTGCCTGACGAGCCTTACGATCAGAAATGGCAAATGGAATATAACGTTCAGCAGAGACATTACCAAATACTGCCTGAACATAGGGAGTATAACTGTCAATATCCGCGACCATCACAATAATATCCCTTGGCGTCAGAGATGGATTATCTTCCAATAATCGCAATAGCTGGTCCTGTAAAACTTCCACTTCACGTTGAGGGCTATGGCAAACATGGAAAGATAAAGAGCGATCCAACGGATCAAGTACTCTTTTTTGCAGACTGTTTTCAAATGTTTCTTTTGTTGAACCAATTTGGGCATGATCTTCCAGATAGAGAATATCCCTTTGCAATTGATGTAATAGATTATCCTGTTCTAATTCAACAAAGGCGTGAACATCCGAACTCTGCTCAAGTTGCGACAATAAATAGAGATTATCACGACCCAACCGCCCCCACGATGCCAACAAGGGATTACTGACATCTTGTTCACCGTCATCGTTAAACAATGATTGAGCATTACCAGGATCTTTAAAATATTCCAACTCCTGTTCGCTCTTATAATGACGTGGTTTACGGCTACTCAGTTTTGCCAAAAAAGCATAATTCTGAATATCTCCCCAATAATATTTACATGGATTGGTAAACATCAGGTGAATATCAATGTGCCGTGCCAATGCCTGTAAAGCTTGTAAATAGATCGGTGGTAAGGCAGAAATACCACAGATAAATACCCGTTTCGGTAAACAAGCTGAAAAATCAGTACTATTTTTCAGTTCAATATTATTTTCCAGCATCGAAATAAAGCGCTGATACAAATTAGCACGATGCCATTGGGGTTGTTGTAACTGGTGAGTATATTTCGTCAGTTCCAGCCATAATCTTTTCTGCCACAACTGATTATCACTCAAGCCATCAATAAGCTGACCTTGCTGCCAACTTTCCAACCATTGCGGACGATAAACGAGATATTGGTCGAACAGATCAGCAACCCGTCCAGCTAATTGATGAATCTTCCGTTTATCAAAATCTTGATCAAGGTAGTGCCTGAGTGCGATAAACTCCGCTTCCGGCAGCAATTGAGGCAATAACGCCATCAATTTCCATGTCATAGCATCTTTACTAAAAGCACTTTCTTTAGGAATATCAGGCAATACTTTGGTAAACATATCCCAAATAAACGTAGCGGGAAGCGGAAATGAAATATTAGCTGATATGCCTATTCTTTCGGCCAGTTGGATTTGCAGCCACTGTGACATACCTGGGCTTTGTACCAAAATGACTTCCTGCGCAAATGGATCAGTCAGTGGGTTACCCCCGATCAATATTGCTATCAATTCCTTAAGAAGATCTAATTGATTAGAATGATAAACCTTAAACATCAGAACTCCCATTTGAACAAATCAATCGGCTTGCTTTACTTTGCTGATTATAAGGCGTTGTCACTATAACTGTAAGCTGATAGCAGCCAGACAACGGATAGGCCGTCTGAAATTCAGCATGCCATCCCGGTGGCAATGTTATTTCTGGTAAAGCATTTTGACCTGCAATTAATTCATATTGTTCCAGATACCCATAAGATAATTTATCCGCCTTTGATTGCTGCCAATGTTGCTGAAACCCAAATAATAACGCCTGATGATAACGCATTAATCCCAATAAAGAGACCGAAAAGACCATAACAGCAATCATTACTTCGGGCAAACTCATGCCTGCTTGATGCTCATAAAAAAGCTTTGACTTCATGAACAAAATCCCACATCTACCTCAGGACAAAAATCCAGCCAACCACTCTCTACTGGAATAAGGGTATCACTTCCACCAGATGAGTGTAATTTCATCCATTGATATAATCCAACAGATTGCCCGGATGCCACATCAGCTATACCTTTTAGTAGAAAAAAATGACTTGATTGCCTTTTTAAACAACTGGTCAGATGGAATTCTTGCTGTTGCTGGCAATACCACTCTTCTGTTTTATTACTATCTTCTATTTGACTACTATGAAGTGGCCATGACTGAGCGATTCCCCATGCCAATGAAGATTCTGCTTGCTGAAAAGCTTTTAGATATCTGCGTTCATCGACCATCATGATTAAAGCGTTATCCAGATGATGATGCAAAGCCTTTAACATCATCAGGCTAACGGCCAATAATATCAGCACTGAAATGAGCAATACATTACCTTGCTGATATTGAAAACAGACATGTGGAGAATGCTCAGCCACGGTACTTATCCCCTGATATTGCGCAAACGTATTACTGACTGATATTGGTAGTTTATCGATGGATGTTTAAACCAATGTGCAATAAGCACCAATTTGATAAAAACTAAGCCATCTTTTGCCGGTAATTTTTCAGCTTTAAAGGAATCTACCACTATTTCATTTGGATCAAACAGCCTTTCCCAGCCATTTTCCTGACAGTTACCCGCCCCCCTTTTCCATTCTACTGACTTATTGCTAAGGCGATAGCCAAAGAATTCTGATTCACTGTGTTCTGGCGGCTCCCATTGGTTATTTATATTAAGATCGTATGCAATAATCAGACATGAATCCTCACTCTCATCACTTTTATTATCGATAAATATTGGCTTTCCATCACAATAATGCTGACAATATCCAGCACGGCGAATATCCTTTTCTATAATATGTAACGTTTGTTTAACAAAATAGCCTAAACGATATCTCTGATATAACTCCATTATTTGTTTAGTTAAAATAGGGTAACTTTTAGCAATCGCCAGTAAAATAATACTACCAATAGCCATTGCTACAATAACCTCTAATAATGTCATTCCAGATTGGTTTTTATGTTTCATTATTCCAATAAAGTATCTCTTATTTATACCCGTCATCTTTCAAGTTGCCTCTTTGTTGGCTGCACTCGCTCACCCCGGTCACATAGTTATCTATGCTCCCGGGGATTCGCTCCCTTGCCGTCGCGATGCATCTTGAAATCCATAGGGTATAGTGGAAAAAGCATCATTAATCACAAGCTGGAATTTGATTAAACTTATTATTACTACATGATCTTATCCTACCTCGTGAAGAAAAAATAATGGATATTTCACCTGCGGAATTCGCCAAAGTAAAACTCGCAGGTATCATGGTGTTTCTTATTCCATGAAACTCTATCTGATCCTTGGTTGCTGAACTAATAATAACATCCTGATAGGAGGAATTTATTCCCTCAACATTTTCTAAATCACAATTAGCCAATACCGAATTAGAGAGCGCTATGCACCAGTTTTTTCCAGTTTTCAACCACAATATCACCCTTTTGTTCAAATAATTTGCCAAAGATTGTTGCCTGGATATAAATGTCAATATCTTCTGTGCTGATTCCTGTAACCTGGTTCTTTCCTGGTGATAGCCCCATTCCTGCACACCCCATAAGGAAAATATTGAAACCAAAACAATAACGATCATCAATTCCAATAAAGAAAAACCTGATTGATTATCAATATTATAATGGCCGATTATATTCATATTATTTACCATCGATAATTCCTTATTTCCTTTCGTAAAACATTTTATTCATTTTAAACACAAAATAAATACACAATTAAATTTTATGCGAGAGTGCATCAATAAAAAAATAATAGTTTATCATTGTTACATTTAAATTGCGTAGAGCTTCGCAAAAACCAATAAGAATAGCGATTTTTATTTATTATTATTGTCATGCATTGTAAGCTTATATGGCTATGAGGCAGAAGCTTCATGAAAATAATAAAGAGAAGATTGAGTACTTGACATGAGGATGTTATTACTATTAATTATATTCTATAAAGATAAATAATATTAGACCAGAAAATAATTAATTGAGAAGATTGTATTAAGTATAGCGTTCAATATTTTAAATATAGCAATCCATAGTGATGTATACCCTATAGATTTCAAGATGCATCGCGACAGCAAGGGAGCGAATCCCCGGGAGCATAGATAACGATGTGACCGAGTGCCGCCAACAAAGAGGCAACTTGAAAGATAACGGGTATATCAGTGTATGATCAGTAGTTGGTACAAGAGGGCAATTAAATCTTGGTTTGTGCTTGCGTATGCCAATATTTGAATTTCATCCCCAACTACATCATAAATAACACGAAATTGCCGATCTTTGGAAAGCCATTGGTGAAATTGTATTCCTTTATCCAGCAACATTGAACAATAGCCGTATGCTAACGGGTTCTCCCCTATCCGTTCCGATGATTCAATTAATAAATCATCCACCAAATTCTGAGCTGCTTCCAACCCTATAGTATTAGCCTTGTAGTCTTCAATAATAGAAAGTGTCTGGTAGGCTGTTTCGGTAATTTGAACTTTATATATCACACCCGACGTTCCTTGCGCCTACGAAGTGCTTCTTCAAGTGTCATTTTTCTACCTTCTATAGTATCTTTCTTAGACAGCATCGCGATTTTAAG
Source organism: Photorhabdus africana (assembly GCF_035181445.1). Taxonomy (NCBI): domain Bacteria; kingdom Pseudomonadati; phylum Pseudomonadota; class Gammaproteobacteria; order Enterobacterales; family Morganellaceae; genus Photorhabdus; species Photorhabdus africana. The sequence continues at coordinate 64,522 of NZ_JAXBVE010000021.1, read as the reverse complement.
CAATGCTATCGCCTGCCGTTCTACGCCTCTTTCGGCCAACTCTCTCTCACGTTCTGCCATTGGTTGAATAAACAATTCAGATATCCCGTTTTTGGTAATAAACACACCACCCTCGAAATGCTTTGGATTACTAAGCAGATCCCTAGCTTTTTTTTGGGAAATAGTATTCATGGTCTTTTTCCTCTTAATTTCTACGTATCTGTATATTATATCATCAAAATGAAAAGAGGAACAATTTATTATAAATTGTTCCTCCAGATTGTCGACGAACATAGAAGCGCTATTTTAACCGCAACCGTTAAATAGCAACCGGGGCCTTTATTCCTGGATGTGGGTCATAATCAACTATTTCAAAGTCATCAAATTTATAATCAAAAAGCGATGCCGGTTTACGCTTTATCACCAATTTTGGCAGTGAACGCGGCTCACGGCTAAGTTGTAATTTTGTCTGCTCCATATGGTTGCTATAAAGGTGCGTATCACCACCGGTCCAGACAAAATCACCTACTTCTAGATCACACTGTTGCGCCATCATATGAACCAGCAATGCATAGCTGGCAATATTGAACGGTAAGCCAAGGAATACGTCACAGGAGCGCTGATAAAGCTGACAGGAAAGTTTGCCATCCGCAACATAAAACTGGAAGAAAGCGTGGCATGGCGCTAATTCCATCTTATCCAATTCACCAACGTTCCAAGCCGAAACGATAATTCTACGTGAATCTGGATCGCTTTTAAGCTGTTCCAATACGGTTTTCAATTGGTCAATCTGGCGGCCATCTGCGGCCCCCCATGCGCGCCATTGCTTACCATACACCGGCCCCAAATCACCATTGTCATCTGCCCATTCATCCCAAATAGTCACCCCATTTTCATGCAGATATTTAATATTGGTATCACCATTCAAGAACCAGAGAAGTTCATGAATAATTGAACGGATATGGCAACGTTTAGTTGTGACCAGTGGAAAACCATCCTGTAAATTGAAACGCATCTGATGCCCGAAAATCGAGAGTGTCCCCGTCCCGGTGCGGTCTGCTTTCGGAGTGCCCTCTGCAAGCACTCTTTTCATTAAGTCCAGATACTGTTTCATTTTACCTCTTGTACCTTATTACCTTGGTGTTTGTATGCCCATATCATCATTAATATTCCCGCTAAGATCATTGGTATAGAAAGAATTTGCCCCATACTGATCCCGTCGAATAAGCCCAGTTGTGCATCTGGTTGGCGGAAGAACTCGACTATCACTCGGAAAATACCGTAACCAATTAAGAATAAACCGGAAACACTGCCCATTGGGCGAGGTTTACGGATATATAAATTCAAAATAATGAACAGAACGATCCCTTCCAACGCCATTTCATAAAGCTGTGAAGGGTGACGTGGCAGAACACCATATTGCTCAAGTACTGATAACAGTGAGGGATCGGTTGCAGCCAATGCAATATCTTCACCACGGGAGCTTGGGAATAACATCGCCCACGGCGTATCCAATGTGACACGTCCCCACAACTCGCCGTTAATAAAATTACCGATTCTCCCCATGCCTAAACCAAAAGGGACTAACGGGGCAATGAAGTCAGCAACTTGTAAGAAATGGCGTTTCGTTCTGCGGCCAAACCACCACATTGCGCAGATAACCCCCACTAAACCACCGTGGAAAGACATCCCACCATCCCAAACTTTAAACAAATAAAGAGGGTTGTCGAGAAAGGCAGGGAAATTATAAAACAGGACGTAGCCCAGACGGCCACCAACAAATACGCCAGCAAACCCTGCATAAAGCAAGTTCTCTACTTCGTTTTTTGTCCAACCACTATTGGGTTTCGCTGCCCTGCGTGTCGCTAGCCACATGGCGAATACAAACCCAACCAAGTACATGAAACCATACCAATGGAAGGCTATTGGACCTATTGAAAAAATGACCGGGTCAATATTAGGAAATGCCAGGTAGCTGTTACTCATCTTTCCCCACTTAATATTTAACGTTAATGCCCTAAGGCAAGTGATTGAGAATCATAGCACAGGCCGTTAAACGGATTAAATGCCACCTCTGACCAAACCGCCCACCCCATGCTGCTCCATAAATGTTGCTGACAGCTCCTTCACTCTTAGGCTGGTTTCAGCTTGTAGTATTTCAGCCATTAATTTTTCAACCTGAGCCAACTCCAGATGACGTAATAAATATTTAATTCTTGGCACACTACAACCACTCATACTCAAACTGCGATAGCCAAGACCAATCAATAACAGCGCTCCCATAGGGAAACTTGCCATTTCACCACAAATGCTGATCGTAAGACCTGCCCGCTGGCTATTTTCAAATACTAGTTTTAATGCCCGAATCACCGCCGGATGTAAGCAATCATAAAGAGAAGCGACGTGAGTGTTATTCCGATCCACTGCCAATAGATATTGTGTTAGGTCATTGGTGCCAATAGACACAAAATCGACTCTGTTTTTGAGTTGTGGCAACAGAAAAATCATCGAAGGAACTTCAATCATGACACCGAGCTGAGGCATAGATATTTGGCGCGCCAGCATTTGCTCAACTTCCTCTTTCGCTCTGTCTACCAATCGCTTAGCTTCATCAATTTCTTCTACACTCGTCACCATTGGCAACAGGATTTCCAGATTACCCATATCAGCGTTAGCTCTGAGCATTGCCCGTAGCTGGATAAGAAAAATCTCCGGTTGATCCAGCGTCACTCGTATACCACGCCATCCCAAACAAGGGTTCTCTTCGCTGATCGGCATATAGGGCAATTGTTTATCCGCACCAATATCAAGTGTACGCAATACCACTGGTTTATCGGGAAATAATTGTAACATCTCCTGATAACGCGCTTTTTGTTCATCTTCTGACGGGAAACCACAGTGCAGCATAAAGGGTATTTCGGTGCGATAGAGTCCAACACCATCAATACTATTACTGATCTGCAACTCATATTTCAGGCTCAAACCCGCATTAAGCTGAACCAAAATGCGCTCGCCACTTTTTAGCCGTGCTTCCTGCTCAACATCTCCCTCAGCCAGTCTGCTGAGTGCTTTTTCTTCTTCGATAATCTGTTTATATTCCTGCGAAATCAGTGGCTCAGGTTCAATAAAGACCTCCCCACGGAAACCATCAAGAATGAGCATACGATTGTTCAGGAGTTCCGGCTGGATATCCGCCCCCATAATGGCCGGAATACCCATTGCTCGAACCAATATGGCAGAGTGTGAATGAGTAGCGCCATCACGGACAATAACCCCTGCTAATCTCTCCTGCGGCATCTCTGCCAATAAGTTAGCACTCAGTTCATCTGCAACCAGAATGAACCATTCAGGCCATTGATGGCTGGCAGTAAGTGAATCATCCAGATGAAATAATAATCGCTGTCCAAGTGCCCGTAAATCTGATGCTCTTTCCCGCATATAAGCATCCTGCAAGCTGGAAAATTGTTCTGCGTATTTCTCAATAACTTGTTTAACGGCCCATTGCGCAACAGAGCCCTGTTCAACACAAGAGAACAGATCTTGTTTCAACTGGGGATCATTCAAAAGGTAGGAATAAAGATCAAAAATCGCGGCGCTCTCTTTTTGAGAACCCACGGTAAAACGTTTACTGAGCCGACGACATTCTGCTATCGCATCTTCCAGTGCCTGAATTAAACGAGAACGTTCTGCTGCATGATCAAGGGTTGAGGCTTCAAAAATTTGGTCAAGTGAGGGTTGGGAGCAATCTTGCCATCCCTGAGCCATTACGATGCCATTGGAAATTGCCAATGCTTTAATTCTGGTCTGCCGATATCGACCAAACAAGCCTTTAGTCTGAGCTTGAGCAAGGATCACCGCGAGTTGTGTTGCAAGCGTCACCATAAAGGACTCTTCGGTTTCATTAAACAAGCGTTGTTCCTGCTGCTGAACGACCAAAACACCTTGCAACTGACGGCGGTAAACCACGGGAACGCCCAAAAAAGCGCGAAAGCTATCCTCTTTAACTTGAGGCAAATATTTGAAACTTGGATGGCTGCGGACATCCGCCAGATTAATCAGTTCAGACAATTGACCAACTTGCCCGACAACTCCTTCACCAAAAGCCAAACTGATAGTCCTTCCTCGGGGTTTCCTCAATCCTCGGGTTGCCATCAGGTAATAACACCGCCGTTGATGATCAGCAAGATAGATAGAACAGACATCTGTGTTCATTGCCAGACAGGTCTCGTTCACCAATAGCTCAAGCGCTTCGGCCAGATTGGTTGCCATAGCAACTTTTTCAACAATTTCCCGTAAACGCATGAGCATGGCACTCACCTAACTTCTTTTGCGACGGTAAGAATACGAAGAACGTGGCAGAGATACGCTTTCCTGCATTGGCATGACAACCGAAGCAAACTCTTTCATCACGCGCCGATAAACATCACGCTTAAAAGAGACTACCTGCCGAACAGGATACCAATAGCTGACCCAACGCCAACCATCGAACTCCGGGGTATTACTGTGTTGCACGTTAATATCTTCTTCATTACAGAGCAGTTGTAATAAAAACCACCGCTGCTTTTGACCAATACAGACAGGTCGAGTATCCCAACGCACCAAACGCTTGGGTAATTTGTAACGTAACCAATTACGAGTAGAGGCCAGAATGCGTACATCTTTCCGACCTAACCCCACTTCTTCATACAGTTCCCGGTACATAGCCTGTTCTGGTGATTCCCCCGGATTAATTCCCCCTTGAGGAAATTGCCAGGAATGCTGCCCATAACGCCGGGCCCACAAAACCTGGCCTTGCCGATTACAAATTACAATTCCTACATTCGGGCGGTAGCCATCATCATCGATCACCAGACTACCTCGATAAACCAAATTTGAAAGATGACTAATTGTTTCACACTACCCTCAAGTGGTAAACCTCTATCATTGGACTTTGCAGTCGCTAGCTAAATCTCTACAATAGCGCCATCTCAACGGGGTGCTGGCTGTTTAAAACAGCCTTGCTGAGAGTAAACCCGCCGAACCTGATCCGGCTAATACCGGCGTAGGGATTTGAGCTGCTAACTATTTCACAGACGTTATCTTGCCGTTTAGCGCTTCCTCAAATCCTTTGCCAATCCTCTTAATTTAAGGAGAGCAAAGTGTTTAAGACGTTATTTTCCAAATTAATCGTACTGACAGTCCTATCAGCTCCTGCGTTGCTATTAAGTCAAGTTGTACAGGCCAAGCCAGTATTAACGGTCTATACCTATGATTCTTTTGCTACTGAATGGGGACCCGGGCCCGCAATTAAAAAAGCGTTTGAAGCTGAATGTCACTGTGAACTGAAACTGGTTGCTCTGGAAGACGGTGTTTCCTTGCTCAATCGCCTAAGAATGGAGGGCAAGCGTACTGCTGCCGATATTATTCTTGGGTTGGATAACAACTTGATTCAAGCGGCTCAACAAACGGGGCTGTTTACTGAAAGTCAAGTGGATACCAGCAAACTGACACTGCCGGTGTCATGGAATAACAAGGTATTCATTCCTTATGACTATGGCTATTTTGCCTTCATTTACAACAAAAAGACTTTACCAAACCCGCCAAAAAGCATGGATGAGCTCATTAACAGCCACAATAACTGGAAAGTGATCTATCAAGATCCTCGCACCAGCACACCGGGGCAAGGTTTGCTGTTATGGATGCAGAAAATTTACGGTGATGATGCCCCACAAGCCTGGCAAAAACTGGCAAAGAAAACGCTGACCGTTACCAAGGGCTGGAGCGAAGCTTATGGTCTGTTCCTTAAAGGAGAAGGCGATCTGGTGCTGAGTTATACCACTTCACCAGGTTACCACCTGTTATCTGAGAAGAATGACGATTACACTGCGGCTACATTCAGTGAAGGTCATTACCTTCAAATCGAAGTGGCCGCACAACTGGCCTCCAGCAAGCAACCGGAACTTGCCCAGAAATTTATGCAGTTTATGCTGACTCCAGCTTTCCAACAGCAAATTCCAACCACTAACTGGATGTATCCGGTCATTGATATCCCACTCCCGGAAGTCTATTTGCAGCTTTCCATACCCGCAAAATCGCTACAATATCGCGCGGAAGAAGTCGCAAAATACCGTAACCAATGGATTCGTACATGGCAAAGCGCTGTCAGCCGCTGATAGCCGGATGGCTGTTACCGGGGGCGATTGCCGCCGGTTTTTTACTGTTGGTCGCCTTATTGGCATTCGGAACGCTCTGGTTTAATTCACCTGCAAGTGATTGGTATTTATTGATAGAAGATCGCTATTTGTGGCACGTGGTACGTTTCACATTCTGGCAAGCCTTTTTATCAGCACTATTTTCTGTCATTCCGGCTATTTTTCTTTCCAGAGCACTCTATCGCCGTCATTTTCCAGGCCGGACCCTCTTTCTGCGCCTGTGTGCTATGACGCTGGTTTTACCCGTGCTAGTCGCGCTATTCGGCATTCTGACGGTTTATGGTAGAACCGGCTGGCTGGCTCAGTTCTGCAAATGGATCAGCATCGATTACCCTTTCACCCCTTACGGTTTATCAGGCATTTTGCTGGCACATATTTTCTTTAATATGCCACTGGCAACACGGCTTTTACTGCAATCGCTGGAAAACATTGCGGTGGAACAACGGCAATTAGCGGCGCAGCTAGGGATGAATGAATGGCAACATTTCCGTTTTGTTGAATGGCCTTATCTACGCCGCCAGATCCTGCCCACTGGTGCACTGATTTTTATGCTCTGTTTCGCCAGTTTTGCGACTGTGCTGGCGTTAGGTGGCGGACCTGCTGCAACAACTGTCGAACTGGCAATCTATCAGGCGTTAAGCTATGACTACGATCTCAACCGTGCCGCGTTACTGGCGTTGATTCAGATTACCTGCTGCCTTGGCCTTGTGCTCCTCAGTCAGAAACTTAACAGTGCTCTATCTGTCGGCTACAGCAACCAGCAGCAATGGCGTAATCCACAAGATACTTTGTTGAGAAAAATCTGCGATAGCCTGTTAATTATCGCCGCATTATTACTACTCGTGCCACCATTGCTGGCCGTTGTCGTGGATGGCCTTAACAGTGGGTTGCTTAATGTATTACGCCAACCTGCATTGTGGCGAGCCTTTATCACCTCAGCGGTGATTGCTTTAGGCGCGGGGTTATTATGCGTTTTATTCACTATGATGCTGCTGTGGAGCAGCCGTGAGCTGCACCTGCGTCATTCCCCCCATTGGGGACAAGCAATGGAGATAAGTGGTTTGTTAATCCTCTCTATGCCCGGCATTGTATTGGCAACAGGATTCTTTCTGTTGCTCAATGATACCGTCGGCCTGCCCCGTTCACCCTACGGTCTGGTGATTTTAACCAACGCACTGATGGCAATTCCCTATGCACTGAAAGTTCTGGATAATCCAATGAAAGATCTGGCGGCTCGCTATAATCCACTGTGTCGCTCCCTGAATATTCAAGGTATTAACCGACTGCGCTGGATTGAACTAAAAGCACTAAAAGTTCCGCTGGCACAAGCGCTGGCCTTTGCTTGTGTCCTATCCATTGGCGATTTTGGTGTTGTCGCGCTGTTTGGTAATGAAGATTTCCGTACCCTGCCCTTCTACCTCTATCAGCAAATTGGGGCTTATCGTAGTCAAGATGGCGCGATCACTGCTTTATTGCTGTTATTGTTATGTTTTATGCTGTTTAGTTTACTTGAACGCTTACCGAGACCACGTAATGCTCAAACTTGAAAATCTGACTTACCGCTATGAACATCTGGTGATGCGCTTTGACTTACAAATTCAGGCTGGAGAACGTATCGCAATCCTAGGCCCGAGTGGAGCGGGTAAAAGTACACTTCTGAACTTAATCGCCGGCTTTCAAACCGTAGAAAAAGGCTCTCTATGGCTGAACGGAGAAAATCATACCAGTACATCACCTGCTCAACGCCCGGTTTCCATGTTGTTTCAAGAAAATAATCTCTTCTCTCATTTGACAATTGAGCAGAATATCGGGCTAGGTTTACATCCCGGATTACGCCTTAACAGCACGCAGAAACAGACATTGCAGCAAATAGTCTCTCAAGTTTCGTTGGAGGATTGCCTGACCCGTCTGCCAGCTCAACTTTCTGGTGGACAACGGCAGCGGGCAGCATTAGCCCGTTGTCTAGTACGCCAGCAGCCAATTTTATTACTTGACGAACCCTTTTCTGCCCTAGATCCGGCACTGCGTAATGAAATGCTGGTATTACTGGAACAAGTTTGCCATGAACGCCAGCTTACATTACTGATGGTTTCCCATAATCTGGATGATGCCGCTCGTATAGCTGATCGCGCTTTATTAATCGTTGATGGCAATATCCATTATGACGGCTTAACAAATACGCTGGTTGCCGGCACTGTTCCTGAAGCAGCTATTTTGGGTATGAAGGTCGCTTCCATTTAGGTGTTATTAATGTCATCGCTATCAGAATAAACGGGAACAGGATATAGCTTAGTATTTAGATTATTTCCTTCTGTGACCAAAGTCTATATTTTAAAAATAAAACTGGGCAATATAAATCTTTTTTGTTATAAGTATTTTTTATGTATTAATTTTTCATAAAGGATTTAATAATGTCTAATTTGATTTACGCGACCATAAAAGGAAAAAATCAAGGGTTAATTTCAGCAGGCTGTTCTACTTTTGATTCTATTGGTAATAAATATCAAGAGAACCACCGGGATCAAATACTAGTTTACTCCGCTACCCATTCTTTAACGCGAATACAACACGTAAGCCATCATCCTTTTAATATCATAAAACCCATCGATAAATCCTCTCCTTTACTTGGACTAGCAATTTCAAACAACGAAGAACTTCATATCCTGTTAGATTTTTATAGAACTTCATCAGAAGGTGCTCAAGAAAAGTTTTATTCAATAGAATTAACAAAAGCAAAAATCAATGCTTTGAATACTAATTACCCCCACTCTTTAACTCATGCAGAAAATCAACCAGAAGAGAGTATCTCTGTCATTTATCAAAATATAACGTGGAGTCATCACATTGCTGGTACTTCTGCTTATAGCATCAGAGATGATGAGGTTTATTAAGAATGAATAAATTGCGTGACAGGGTATTAAGTAATAATTTTTGTACATATAACCCAAATTCCAGGCCATCTTTTAGGCGATGGGATGAAATAGATGCTTCAATTTATCTTCTTAATCAATTTATTCCAGGCTCAGTAAATTATCTGGATGGTTATAAAGATGCATATGTGAAATATAACAGAAACCTAATTTTAAAATATGCCCATATAGAACAAATCCCACCAAATCTTTTGGCTGGTGTTGCCAGAATAGAAGCGGGCGGTAAACCAGATATGTGGAAGTTAAACACTATTACAATGAGGCAATGGCGTGAACAGGCTTTTAATCTTGATAAAACTCGCTCAAAAGGCTCAAATGAAACTTCTACGGGTATAGTTGCAATACAGATAAGACATGTAGCAGATATGATGGGTTTCGACTCAAATACATTAACAACAACAGACCAGTTAGAAATTGCAACTTGCCTTCAAATTGATGAATTTAATATTAAAATGGTTGCTCGTCATTTAAGAGATTTAATTCTTTATGATTATCCTAATGCAGATACCAAGAACTTAACAAAAGAACAATATATCATGGCTGGTTCTAGATATAACCGTGGTATAACAAGAAAAAAGGGAGATTTCATAAGAATAATGAACACTCCGCCTGAATTAAGCACTACTGATGAAAAAAAATGGATTTCTTACGGGGTAAGTATATATAAGCGGCTAGATTATTTAGATAATTTACTTAAAGGATAAAAAATGAAAATATCAGATATATTTACATTTTTTATGTTAAGTTTTTTATCCTTTGGATTAATTAACTCATTCGCTTTTCCTAGGGTTACAGACTTTTTTGACTTCAACTCAATTGATTGTGATATATGGCAATATGAAGATGGAGGTATTGATATAATCACTTCCATATTTATATTAATCCCACTTAGTCCTTTTTATATAGCCTGTTTTTACAAGTCATATTCTTTATTTAAAAACAATAAAATTAGATCAATAAGCTATTTTATTTTTGCCTCCACTTTTATTCTTTATTGGTTCTATACTTACTACGCTAGATTTATGTTTTATTGCTAGATAAGATAAGAAAAATAGCTCTGGTTAAGTTATGAAATATAAAAACCTATCTCAATTAGCAATTATCCATAGTAGATTATCATCCATAACTCATCTCTGGCGAATTTTTGTAAAATGGAACACTTTATTATTCCTACCCATAAAGCCAGCCGCTCTCTCTAACGTTACCGGATGGGTTACTCGTCAGATAAAATCTAAATATTCTCAAACAATTTTTTCTACTAATAATAACAACATTTTAATAACCATGATTTTTAACAATTTAAATAAATAGTTATTTAGAGTATTAAATATTTAGGTTCGTCAGGCGTGCCTGCGAATATTGCTATTCTATATCCCTCCGTACCTTGTGTCGGCAATTTTTATATATTAGCCAGACAAATGGGTGGTGACTATGAGGCAATGGTATCTATTATCACATGGACTAGGTTATTACCCATCATTACTTTAATTATTGGTAGTGTTGAATTATATAAACACACTTAAGAATAAAGCTAGACAATATTAAAATAGCAATACTAATAACGAGTGAAATACGTTTTCTACAGCTATATTATTATAGATATATTCAATAATACCTGCCTATCTCACTTAGAGTTATTTTATTTTCCATTCTTTGCAATAAAGAGATAGTTTCGGCAATGTTTCGATTATCATTTATGCACCACATCACAATATAGTGAGATTAGGCAACTGTATAAATAACCATGATTCAATGCTATAATTGTAGTTATTTTCAACAAATATAAGCGCCTGCCTCTATATGCAACAGAATCATGCTGAACAAGGTTTTATACTGAAACGCCATTGGCGGGATACTCCCTCGGGTATTGAGGTGGAATACTGGCTGGTGACAGATCAGGGGCCACGTCATATAAAAATTCTTCACCAACAAGCTGTTGCTTTTATCTTGCAAGCTAATATGCCGCAGGTGGAAAAAATTCTGTCGCAAGAGCGCAACTACCATCTCCGCCCACTGACATTGAAAGATTTCAATCGCCAGCCTGTTGCCGCGCTTTATTGCCGGCAATATCGCCAATTACAACGAATTGAGAAAGTGCTACAGCAACAGGAAATTCAAGTTTATGAAGCAGATATCCGTCCACCAGACAGGTTTATGATGGAACGTTTTATCACTGCTCCCATCTGGTTCAGTCAGGCTCCTAATGGTAGCTATCAGATGAAGCCTAACCCGGCTTATCGCCCAACATTGAAATGGGTATCCCTGGATATTGAAACCAGCCGGCATGGAGAACTCTATTCCATTGGATTAGCAGGATGTGATCAGCAAAAAGTATTTATGCTTGGCCCTGCTGACAGTAATGAGCACCCGGTAAATTTTGATTTGGAATATGTAGCAAGTCGTCCGCAAATGCTGGAAAGACTCAACGAATGGCTGGAAAAGTATGACCCTGACGCCATTATTGGCTGGAACCTGATTCAGTTCGATCTGCGGATTTTACAAAAACATGCTGAACGCTACGGTGTTCCACTGAAATTTGGACGGGCTGGAGGGTTACTGGAGTGGCGGGAGCACGGCTTTAAACCGGGGCACTTTTTCGCTTCTACGGCCGGTCGGTTGATTATTGATGGTATTGAAGCACTGAAAACCTCTACTTGGAATTTTCCTTCTTTCAGTCTGGAATATGTCTCGCAAGAGCTATTGGGCGAAGGTAAATCCATTGATACACCCTATCAGCGTATGGATGAGATTGACCGCCGTTTCCAGCAAGATAAGCCCGCACTGGCACAATATAATCTGCAAGACTGTATTCTGGTAAACCAGATTTTCGATAAAACCCACTTAATGAAGTTCCTGTTGGAAAGGGCAACAGTTACCGGTCTCGCTGTAGATCGCAGTGGCGGTTCAGTCACCGCTTTCACCCATCTTTACATGCCAAAAATGCACCGCATCGGTTATGTCGCCCCAAATCCAAGCGGGAAGCCTGAAGATAACAGCCCCGGAGGTTTCGTGATGGATTCTCGCCCCGGCTTGTATGATTCAGTGCTAGTGCTGGATTATAAAAGTCTGTATCCCTCGATTATCCGCACTTTTCTTATCGATCCTGTCGGTATGGTGGAAGGTCTGGCACAGCCGGACAGCGAGCATGCGGTTCCCGGTTTTCGCAATGCCTTCTTTTCCCGCACACAGCACTGTCTGCCTGATATCGTGGCGCAAATCTGGCGTGAACGTGACGCAGCAAAAAACAGCATAACGCCCCATTGTCACAAGCATTGAAGATCATCATGAACGCTTTCTACGGTGTTCTTGGGGCGGAGGGCTGTCGTTTCTTCGACCCTCGCCTGACGTCTTCCATTACTATGCGCGGCCACGAAATTATGTTCCAGACCAGAAAGCTGATTGAATCTCAAAACTATCAAGTTATCTACGGTGATACAGATTCTATCTTTATTTGGCTGAAACAGGCGCATGAAGAAGAACTGGCTCTCAGTATCGGCAAAGAACTTGCGCGATTCGTTAACCAATGGTGGCAAAAACACCTGCAAGAACATTTTGGGCTTAAAAGCACCCTTGAGTTGAAATTTGAAACTCACTATCGCCGTTTTCTGATGCCAACCATCCGTGGGGCTGAACAAGGCAGTAAAAAGCGTTACGTCGGTCTGAGTGGCGACCGCATGGTCTATAAAGGTCTGGAAACGGTACGCACTGACTGGACGCCTCTGGCGCAAAATTTCCAGAAGCAACTGTATTCATTGATTTTTCATGAACAGCCTTATCAAGAGTTTATCCGTGGTTATGTTACCAGTACCCTAAAAGGAAAATTTGATGATAAACTAATCTACCGTAAAAGGTTGGGCCGGAAGTTGTCTGACTATCAGCGCAATGTACCACCCCATGTAAGGGCAGCAAGGCTTGCAGATGAATACAATCTGCAACATAACCGGCCCTTGCAGTACCAAAATGGGGGTTGGATAAGCTATGTCATGACACAATCCGGGCCGGAACCACTGGAAAATCTGCACTCATCACCAGACTATGATCACTATATCAATAAGCAACTTCAGCCTATCGCTGATGCTATCCTGCCGCCTTACAGGATGAGTTTACAATTTCGTTCACCGGACAGATAGTAACGCCTTTTGGCTAATGACTATTTTTTGCAGGTGACGACCGGCTTTGCTTCCATTAACATATCGCCCCTTTGACGAGTGATAAGGGAATTAACGGGGTGTCTTACTGTCTGCCCATTATCTCCGTTAGATCAAATAAAAAGCTGTCGTCCTCCACCTATGAATAACATTATCTAACAGAAACTGAGTTAAAATTTATGCCATTTACCCTCGGTCAACGCTGGATCAGCGATACAGAAAGCGAACTTGGATTAGGAACCGTTGTTGCACTGGACGCACGAATGGTCACTTTGCTCTTTCCTGCCAGCGGCGAAAACCGCCTCTATGCACGCAATGATTCTCCTATTACCCGTGTTATGTTTAACTCGGGAGATGTTGTCACCAGTCATGATGGCTGGCAACTCAAAGTAGATGAAATTCAACAAGAAAATGGCCTGCTAATTTATACAGGCACACGACTTGATACTCTGGAAGAAAATATCAGTCTGCGCGAAGTGTTCCTTGATAGTAAACTTACCTTCAACAAACCACAGGATCGCCTGTTTGCTGGTCAGATTGACCGTATGGACCGCTTTGCCTTACGTTTTCGCGCCCGTAAATACCAAAGCGAACAATTTAAACTGGCTGAAAGTGGTTTGCGGGGTATCCGCGCAAGCCTGATCCCTCATCAACTTCACATCGCAAATGAAGTCGGCAAGCGCTACGCACCAAGAGTCTTGTTGGCCGATGAAGTCGGTTTGGGTAAAACCATCGAAGCCGGGATGATCATCCACCAGCAATTGCTGGCCGGTCGTGCTGAACGTGTTCTGGTGATTGTGCCGGATAGCCTTCAACATCAATGGCTGGTAGAAATGCTGCGCCGTTTCAATCTGCGCTTTGCCCTGTTTGACGATAGCCGCTATATCGAAGCACGGCACGACAGTGACAATCCATTTGAAACAGAACAATTGGTACTCTGTTCACTGGATTTTGCCCGCCGTAATAAACAGCGTTTTGAGCATATGCTTGAAGCCAACTGGGATCTGATGGTGGTGGACGAAGCTCACCATCTGGCCTGGAGCGAGGATGCACCTAGCCGTGAATATCAGGTTGTCGAACAATTAGCTGAACAGATCCCAAGTGTACTGCTATTGACTGCAACACCAGAGCAGCTAGGACAGGAAAGTCATTTTGCCCGTCTACGCCTACTTGATCCAAACCGTTTCCACGATTATCAGACTTTTATTGACGAACAACAAAAATATCGTCCAGTTGCCGATGCTGTCACACTGCTGTTATCAGGTGAACAACTTAATAATAATCAATTAAATCTAATGGGTGAGTTGATTAGTGAGCAGGATATTGAGCCTCTGCTGAAAGCCGCCAATAGTCATAGTGATGAAAGTGAAACTGCACGACGTGAACTGATTTCCATGCTGATGGATCGCCACGGCACCAGTCGTATTCTGTTCCGTAATACCCGTAATGGTGTGAAAGGCTTCCCCCATCGGGAATTGCACCAGATAAAGTTGCCTCTGCCATCCCAATATCAGACCGCCATTAAAGTCTCCGATATTATGGGCGCTAAAAAATCGCTGGAAGCACGCGCATGGGATATGCTCTACCCAGAACAAATTTATCAAGAGTTTGAAGGCGAAAACGCTACCTGGTGGAACTTTGATCCCCGCGTAGAATGGCTACTCGGTTTTCTGATGGCAAATCGTCATGAAAAAGTGCTGGTAATTTGTGCGAAAGAAACCACCGCTCTGCAATTGGAACAGGTACTACGTGAGCGAGAAGGGATTCGTGGTGCTGTTTTCCACGAAGGTCTATCACTGATTGAACGTGATCGCGCCGCAGCTTATTTTGCTTCCGAAGAAGAAGGAGCTCAAGTATTACTATGCTCCGAAATTGGCTCAGAAGGCCGCAACTTCCAGTTCGCCAACCAATTAGTGATGTTCGATTTACCATTCAATCCTGATTTACTGGAACAGCGTATCGGACGTCTGGATCGTATCGGCCAAAGCCGTGATATCCAAATTAGTGTGCCTTATCTGGAAAATACCGCTCAAGCAGTCCTAATTCGTTGGTATCACGAAGGTTTGGATGCATTCGAGCATACCTGCCCAACGGGTCGTACTATTTACGATCACTATTATGAAACTCTGCTGAACTACCTTGCCAAACCCAATAATCAGGACCAGGAAAAATTTGGTGAATTTATTGATCAGTGCCGTCAGCAACATGAGCAACTCAAACAGCAACTGGAGCAAGGCCGTGACCGGCTGCTGGAAATGAACTCCAATGGCGGCGAGCATGGTTGGCGGCTGGCAGAAAAAATTTCAGAGTATGATAATGATACTGAATTGGTGAACTTCTCTCTCAACTTATTTGATATCGTTGGTATCAATCAGGAAGATCGCAATGACAATATGATAGTGCTGACACCATCCGATCATATGCTGGTCCCAGATTTCCCTGGATTACCAAAAGATGGTTGTACTATCACTTTTGATCGTGAACAGTCACTGTCCCGTGAAGATGCCCAGTTTATCAGTTGGGAGCACCCAATTATCCGTAATGGATTGGATCTGATCCTTTCCGGTGATACGGGTAGCTGTGCAGTATCCCTTTTGAAAAATAAAGCATTACCTGTTGGAACCCTGCTGGTAGAGCTGATCTATGTCGTTGAAGCACAAGCCCCTAAACGCCTGCAATTGACTCGCTTCCTTCCACCAACGCCATTGCGAATACTGATGGACCTAAAAGGCAATAATCTGGCTGATCAAGTAGAGTTTGAAAGCTTTAACCGCCAGCTTAATGCAGTGAATCGTCATACTGCAAGTAAACTGGTCAATGCGGTACAAAAAGAAGTTCACGCTATTTTGCAACAGGCCGAAGGTTTAGTAGAAACTCAGGCAAAATCATTGATTGAACAAGCAAAACAGCAAGCAGATGACAATCTTACTGCTGAACTTTCCCGTTTGGAAGCATTGAAGGCGGTCAATCCAAATATTCGTGATGATGAATTGGAAACCATTGAAGCCAATCGCCAACAGTTACTGCTTAACTTAAATCAGGCAAGTTGGCGTCTGGATGCTATTCGCCTTGTTGTCGTTACACATCAGTAAATATTAGCAATACCTGGAGGCTGGACCGGGATAGGGTAACCTTTACTAAGAACCTTATTCCCGAGCCTCCCCTGATATTCAGCTACCGGAGCCTCAATGGAAGCTTATAATCCTCCTACCGATCCCTGGTTACATGTGCTCTATCAGGATCAATATATCATTGTGGTCAATAAACCCAGTGGACTACTTTCTGTTCCCGGTCGGGCAGCAGAGCATAAAGACAGCATTATGACGCGGATACAACAACAGTTTCCAGCAGCAGAATCTGTTCACCGGCTGGATATGGCAACCAGCGGCGTAATGGTAGTTGCACTGACCAAAGATACAGAGCGTGAATTGAAACGTCAGTTCCGTGAACGAGAACCGGAAAAAACCTATATTGCGCGGGTTTGGGGACGTCTGGAACCAGAAACAGGTCTTGTCGATTTACCGCTGATTTGTGACTGGCCAAACCGGCCAAAGCAGAAAGTGTGTTTTGAAACCGGGAAATCAGCTCAAACTGAATACGAAGTACTCGCTTACGAAGATGAGGCAACCAGAGTAAAACTCTCACCAATAACCGGCCGTTCACATCAGCTCAGGGTGCATATGCTAGCACTTGAGCACCCAATTTTGGGAGACTGGTTTTACGCTCATCAGCAGGCAAGAGCAATGGCACCTCGCCTGCAATTACATGCACAAGAGTTATATATCACACATCCGGTCTATGGAACGCCAATGCATTTTCAGTGTAAAGCCGATTTTTAATTAATAGACAAATACGGTAACCGAATCCAATGAAGCCAATATCAAACACAAGGCCAAGCCACAACAAGCCAAAAGAACACGGATATTTGCCATTTTTTGCATTCCTCCTAAGTTAAAACAAAATAAAACATAAAATACTCTAATATTTTAGAGGAATAAAAAATAAACTCAACAGCGGTAGGGGATGTTATTCCCCTATACGTTTAGTGACCTGTTTTTAAAAATAAAAAATGGGCTATTTAAAACCCTTCTCTTTTTTAATGAGATCATAGGCAGCCTGAATTGACTGGGCCTTTTGTTTAGCAATCTCCATCATTTCCGGTGGTAAACCTTTTGCTACCAGCTTATCTGGATGGTGTTCACTCATCAATCTACGATAGGCACGTTTAATTGTCGTCGCATCATCCTTTTCACGCACCCCCAACACCTTACAGGCGTCCGCGAGTGTTGGCCCCTGAGCTGCCTTCTGATAACCGCCATACTGCCGTTGCTGCCACTCTCCTCCATCACCGAAATTGCGGCCACCTTCCATCATGGCAAGGAATTGTTCGAATTGGTTACGAGAGATCCCAAGTTCATCCGCAATAATAAACAGCACCGTCCTCTCGTTCGGATGCAATTGACCATCAGAAAATGCCGCCTGTAACTGGATCTCCAAAAACATGCGAATTAAGTCAGACCGGCCAAAACAGGCACGACGCAATTGTCTTAGTGTCTCACGCAAAGGAAAATTGGGCTCTTTACCTTCACGAAAAGCCTGCTGTGCTGCAATCCTGGCTTGCCCGTGAAGTTGCATTCGTTCCATTAACTGGCTCGCAAGTCGAATATCTGTTTCAGTCACCCGCCCTTTTGATTTAGTAATATGGCCCATCACCTGAAAAGTACTGCTGAAAAATAGCAGTTGGCGAGACTGATTATTTGCAAAAAAACCTTGGTTTCTCCGTACACTGGCCCTATCAAGCATATGGCCAATAAATAGACCAATGACAATACCCCAGAAGCCTGCTCCAGACACAACACCAAAGATCAGCCCAAGCAATTTTCCCCAATAATGCATATACTCCTCAATTCACCAATGCTCTGAGTGTAGTTTTGCATTATCATACTATTCATTCAGCTCTGTGCCTAACGGCAAGATATACCCTATGGATTTCAAGATGCATCGCGACGGCAAAGGAGCGAATCCCCGGGAGCATAGCAAACTATGTGACCGGGGTGAGTGAGTGCAGCCAACAAAGAAGCAACTTGAAAGAAGTAAAGGTATGACTTTACACTGGCGTATATTCATTGAGTACGCTAGTCTCTTGAGGTTTGCCCGGCATAATGCCACTGATGACGGAACCGCATAAATATCTATGAAGAAATGTTATCCAACTTTGCTGGCCACAATGGTATGGGCCGCACTTTATAGTCAGCATGCACATGCTGATCTCGCAGCGCAGTGTATGCTGGGTGTACCTGTTTATGATCAGCCAATCATTAATGGCGATTTAAATCAACTTCCTATCAATATTCTGGCAGATGATTCACGCGCAGATTATCCGCGTTCTGCTAAATTTATCGGTAATGTTAATATTAAACAGGGTAATAAAACCCTGACCGCCGATCAGGTACAACTTGATCAAACAGAAGATAAAGTTCCGTTAAGAACCGTAACTGCAACGGGCAATGTCCATTATGATGATCCCCTGATTATTCTGAAAGGTCCACGCGCTTGGTCTAATTTAAATAATAAAGATACCGATATGTATCAAAGTGATTATCAGATGGTCGGGCGTCAAGGGCGCGGCACCGCAGACAAAATGAAACTGCGTGGTGAAAACCGTTATGCCATTCTGGATAACGGTACTTTTACTTCCTGCCTGCCGGGTAATAATAGCTGGAGCGTTGTCGGCTCCGAAGTCATTCTCGATCGCGAAGAAGAAGTGGCAGAAATATGGAATGCCCGTTTCAGGGTGGCTAACGTTCCCGTATTTTACAGTCCGTATCTTCAATTACCGATCGGTAATAAACGCCGTTCCGGTTTTCTTATTCCTAACGCCAGCTATTCCAAAAATGACGGCTTTGAATTTGTGCTGCCTTATTATTGGAATATCGCACCAAATTATGATGCCACGATTACACCGCACTATATCAGTAAACGTGGTTTAAAACTGGATAATGAATTTCGTTACTTAACCAAAGCAGGCACAGGTACCCTTGCTCTCGACTGGCTGAATAACGACAAACAGTATGTCAAAGACAAACAGACAAACACACGTACCGCCAGAGAAAGTGATAATCGCTGGTTATTTTATTGGAGACACAGTGGTGTGATGGATAGGGTATGGCGTTTTAATATCGACTATACCAAAGTCAGTGATCCCGAATATTTTTCTGATTTCAGCTCTCAATATGGTTCCACCACCGATGGCTATGCCACACAAAAATTCAGTCTGGGCTATGCTCAACAGAATTGGAATGCCACGCTATCAACTAAACAGTTCCAGATTTTTTCTAAAGATACCAGTAGAAAAGCTTACAGAGCAGAACCCCAGTTAGATTTGAATTATTACAAAAATGATCTGGGTCCATTTGACCTTAGAGTTTATGGTCAGGCGGCGAAATTTACCAGTGTAGGTAAAAATAACCCAGAAGCCACCCGCTGGCATCTGGAACCCTCCATGAACCTGCCACTCTCCAATGGCTGGGCCAGTATAAATAATGAAGTTAAGCTGATGGCGACTCACTATCAGCAGGATATTCCCAAAGCTATCGAGAATGCTGAATATAAAGAATCCGTTAACCGGGTTCTGCCACAGTTCAAAAGCGAAGCCAAAATGGTATTTGAGCGTTCAACGTACCTGAACGACAATTACACCCAAACGCTAGAACCGCAGGTTCAGTATCTGTATGTGCCATACAAAGACCAAGATAATATCAATAACTTCGACTCATCTTTACTGCAAACTGACTACAACGGCCTGTTCCGTGACCGCTTTTATGGTGGCCTGGACCGTATTTCATCGGCCAATCAAGTGACTACCGGTCTCACTACCCGTATTTATGATGAAGGTTTGGTTGAACGATTTAACCTGTCGTTAGGTCAAATCTATTACTTTGAACGTCCACGCACCGGTAAAGAAACCATCATCAACAGTAAAGATAGTACCGGCATGATGACTTGGGCCGGTGATACTTACTGGAAAATTAATGATTCCTGGGGCTTGAAAGGTGGTATGCAGTACGATACTCGCCTGAACAACGTAACGATGGGGAATGCAGTACTAGAATATCGCCGTGATGAAGACCGACTTGTGCAGTTAAACTATCGTTTTGTTGACAGAGATTATATCCAAGCTACAGCTAAGAGTGCTCCGGCTTTCCAGCAAGGGATTTCTCAAGTCGGTCTGGTTGCAAGTTGGCCGTTAAGTGAGCGCTGGGGTTTAGTAGGTGCTTACTATTACGATACCAAAGAACAGCAACCAGCAAGTCAGTTAGTGGGTTTGCAGTACAACACTTGTTGCTGGGCAATTAACGTTGGCTATGAACGTAAGATTGTTGGTTGGAAAGACAACAATAGCGAATATGACAACAAATGGTCATTTAACTTTGAACTTCGTGGCTTAAGTAACAATCATAGTCTGGGTAGCAAAAAAATGTTGCAGTCTGGCATCATGCCATACCAACGTGCATTCTGATGCCAATAAAGGTTTGATATTAAACACGATAAACCCGCTATTGCGGAACCTACATATGATGGGAAAAGTATGAAGAACTGGAGAACGCTCATTTTCGGATTGATGTTTTCAGTGAGTACTGCCTTCGCGGCACCTCAGCAAATGGATAAAATTGCTGCGGTTGTTAATAACGGGGTGGTACTGGAGAGCGACATCAATAACCGTTTACAATCTGTCAAACTGGATGCGCAACATGCCGGCCAGCAAATACCGGATGAACAAACACTACGTCATCAGATCCTTGAGCGTCTGATTATAGATAATATCCTGCTACAAATGGCAAAACAGATGGGGATCACCATTCCTGATCAAGCATTGGATTCTACAATTGCCAATATTGCAGCCCAGAACCACATCACAGTGGATCAAATGAAACAGCGCATTACTGCTGACGGAATGAGTTTCGATACTTACCGTGATCAGATCCGTAAAGAGATGCTGATAGCAGAAGTGCGCAATAATGAAGTCCGCCGTCGTGTCACCATTTTGCCTCAAGAGATCGACGCCTTAGTTAAACAAATTAGCAACCAGAATACTAACGATACTGAACTGAATATCAGCCACATTCTGATCCCATTGCCAGAAAATCCTGATCAGGCACAGATGGAAAAAGCCATGACGGTAGTGCAGAAAATTATGTCTGAACTTAAACATGGTGTTGATTTCGGTAAATTGGCTATCGCCTATTCTGCCGATCCACAAGCGCTGAAAGGCGGTAATATGGGTTGGAGTAGGCTTCAGGAGTTACCAACTCTGTTTGCTGAACAACTGCAATTAGCTCAGAAAGGCGCCGTTGTTGGCCCAATCCGTTCCGGTGTTGGTTTCCATATTCTCAAAGTTAATGATATCCGGGGCGGTAATCCAACCATCGCTGTCACTGAAGTTCATGCCCGCCATATTCTATTGAGAACTTCCCCTGTCATGACCGATGATCAAGCGCGCACCAAGTTGCAGCAAATCGCCAGTGATATTCGCAGTGGAAAAACTGATTTTGCCGATGCCGCCAAAGAGTTTTCAGACGATCCAGGCTCCGCCTTGCGTGGTGGTGATCTCGGCTGGACTGCTCCTGATATCTACGATCCTGCTTTCCGTGACGCATTAATGCGACTGAACAAAGGTGAAATCAGCCAGCCAGTTCACTCATCTTTTGGTTGGCATCTGATCCAACTGCTGGACACTCGCAAAGTTGATAAAACAGATGTCGCTCAGAAAGATCGTGCTTACCGTATGTTATTCAACCGTAAATTCACCGAAGAAGCACAAAGCTGGATGCAGGAACAACGCGCCTCAGCTTATGTGAAAATTTTAGATGGCAGCGATGCACAACAATAAACCGATTATTATCAATAAACCAATTGTTATTACCCCCGGCGAGCCTGCCGGGGTTGGGCCTGATTTAACAGTGGCTCTTGCTCAACAAAGTTGGCCAATGCAATTGGTCGCTTGCGCAGACCCCAACCTGCTTCTCGACAGAGCCAGACAACTTAACTTACCTTTGCAACTACAAGAATATTCTGCTGACAAAATCCCCGAACCACAAGCTGCCGGGACATTGACAATACTGCCAGTTCCTCTTCATGTACCCGCAATCGCTGGCGTATTGAATCGAGAAAACGGTAGATATGTCACCGAAACACTGGCACAAGCTTGTGACGGTTGTTTAAACGGAGAATTTTCAGCATTAGTCACAGGACCCGTTCATAAAGGGAATATCAATGATGCCGGCGTGCCTTTTATCGGCCATACCGAATTCTTTGCCGATCGCAGTGGATGCCAGCGAGTCGTCATGATGCTTGCGACAGAAGAACTGCGGGTTGCCCTGGCAACGACGCATCTACCCATTGTTGATGTACCAAAGTCCATCACTTTCGATAGTCTGCGGGAAGTGATTACTATTCTTAACTATGATTTAAAAACAAAGTTTGGCCTGGCAAAACCTTGTATTTATGTTTGCGGTCTGAATCCCCATGCGGGAGAAGGCGGCCATATGGGACGGGAAGAGATCGATGTCATTATTCCTGTGTTAGCCAGTCTGAGAGCAGAAGGCATCGTGCTGGAAGGTCCTTTACCAGCAGATACCCTGTTTCAACCTAAATATCTTCAACATGCAGACGCCGTGCTCTCAATGTATCACGACCAGGGATTACCCGTGTTAAAGTACCAAGGTTTTGGCAGAGCAGTGAATATTACATTGGGCCTGCCGTTCATCCGTACTTCGGTCGATCATGGCACAGCACTGGAACTAGCAGGGACAGGTCAAGCTGATGTGGGAAGCTTTATCACCGCATTGAATTTAGCAATTAAAATGATACAAAACAGTAATGAATAATAGAGTCCACCAAGGGCACTTTGCCCGTAAACGTTTCGGGCAGAACTTCTTAAACGATCAATTTGTCATTGATAGTATTGTTGCCGCTATCAATCCACAGCCCGGCCAAGCAGTGTTGGAAATTGGCCCCGGTCTTGGTGCATTGACAGAACCGGTTGGCGAACGCATGGATAAAATGACCGTGGTTGAACTCGACCGCGATTTAGCCGCACGTCTACAAGTTCATCCACAATTAAAAGATAAACTTACCATCATCCAGCAAGACGCCATGACGGTTAATTTTGGCGAATTGTCTCAGCAAAGGGGGAAGCCGCTACGCGTCTTTGGTAATTTACCTTATAATATCTCCACGCCGTTAATGTTCCACCTTTTCAGCTATACTGATGCTATTGCTGATATGCATTTTATGTTACAAAAAGAGGTGGTGAACCGCCTGGTAGCTGGCCCCGGAAGTAAAACTTTCGGGCGTTTGAGTGTCATGGCTCAATATTATTGTCAGGTTATCCCTGTGCTGGAAGTACCGCCAACCGCGTTTACTCCCGCACCTAAAGTCGATTCAGCCGTTGTACGTCTGGTACCGCACAAAAGCATACCGCACCCCGTCAAGAATATTCGTATGCTGAGCAGGATCACGACTCAAGCTTTCAACCAACGGCGTAAAACTATCCGTAACAGCCTCGGTGATCTTTTTACTGTAGAACAGCTAGCAGAACTTGGTATCGATCCAAGTACTCGTGCAGAGAATATTTCTGTTGAGCAGTACTGTAAAATGGCAAACTGGCTATCAGAACAACCTGAAATGCAGTCATAACAGGAGTCAATTATGATTAATACGCCCAGGGTTTCTATTCAGGTACAAAGTGTTTATGTAGAAAGCCAATCGTGTCCCGATCAACGGCGTTTCGTTTTTGCCTATACAATTACTATTCGAAATCTTGGGCGCGAACAGGTCCAGTTAATTAATCGTTACTGGCTGATTACCAACAGCGACAGCCATCAAACGGAAGTTCAGGGGGAAGGTGTTGTTGGTGAGCAACCCATAATCCAGCCAGGTACCGAATACCGTTACACCAGCGGTGCGATATTGGAAACGCCCTTGGGTACGATGGAAGGCCATTATGAAATGGTTGACCACAATGGCGAGCCATTTCGCGTTGCTATTCCGGTTTTCCGTCTGGCTATCCCAACGATGATTAATTGATCATGTCTACATATCTCATTGGTGATATTCATGGCTGCTACCGCGAATTACGTGCTTTATTAACTAAAGCTAATTTTGATCCTAAAAAGGATACATTGTGGTTAACGGGGGATTTAGTTGCCCGAGGCCCAGACTCTCTTAACGTTCTCCGATATGTTAAACAGTTAGGTTCAGCCGCAAGAATGGTATTAGGCAATCACGATCTCCATTTATTGGGCGTTTATGCCGGGATCAGCCGTAATAAACCTAAAGATAAAATTGATACGTTACTGTCTGCACCAGATGCCGATGAATTAATTAATTGGCTACGCAAACAACCGTTACTACAGTTCGATGATGATCTAAAACTGCTCATGACACATGCCGGTATTACGCCTCAATGGGATTTGGAAACAACCAAAATGTGCGCCAGAGAAGTTGAAACCATGCTCAACAGTAGCTGTTACCCTCTGTTTCTCAATTCCATGTATGGGGATATGCCAAACAACTGGTCACCAGAACTCTCTGGGCTGGCACGTTTACGTTTCAGTACTAATGCATTGACACGTATGCGTTACTGTTTTCCAAATGGTCAGTTAGACATGTTGTGCAAAGATAAACCTGAAAATGCGCCTGCGCCGCTAAGACCTTGGTTTGAACTGGAACAGCAGATCCCATCAGAGTATGCCATCGTTTTTGGTCACTGGGCATCATTGGAAGGCCAGGGAACACCCGATAGATTTTATGCATTAGATACAGGCTGTTGTTGGGGAGGACAACTGACGATGTTGCGTTGGGAAGATAAGCAATATTTTACACAATCATCGTTACCGGCAGTAAAACAGCATTAAGCCAGACACGCCGTGAAAAAAGCTCATCGGCGTGTTCTATCAATTAGAGGCGACGTTGTAAAATCTCAAAACAGTAGCTGTGAGAATTTAATTCATCGGCATCATGGTACTCAGTAAATTCAGAATCCCATTCATCCGGTTCATAGTCAGGAAAATGCGTATCACCTATCACTTCTGCATCGATGTGAGTCAGGTACATACGACTCGCTCGTGAAATAAATTGGTCATAAACTTTACCACCACCCATGACCATAACCTCTTCTGCATCACCTGCTACAGCCAGTGCTTCATCAACTGAACTGACCCAAGTTACACGCTCGTCATTACCCGGCTGACGACTCAATACTATATTGAATCGGCCGGGTAACGGGCTACCTATGGATTCATAAGTCACCCGCCCCATAATAACGGGTTTATTCAATGTATTACGTTTAAACCAGGCGAGATCCCCCGGTAGATTCCACGGCATTTTATTCTCCATGCCGATAACCCGATCCATAGCTAAAGCAGCGATCAAGCTGATATTCATTAAGCCACCTTATTAGGCAAATAGTATAAAAATTGATGACACTATACGGAAAGGGATGTACCCAGTCGATAGGCTCAACGCTTTCTTAAGTACAAAAGATTAATTTATACTTGGTCTATTACTTAAGACATTTATTGATCAAAATAATAACAAAGCTAATATTAACCATAGGGTACATTATGCTGGAAACATCACTAGTCGTCATCATTATCTCAACGTTGGGTATGCTCTCTCCCGGCCCCGATTTCTTTTTGGTAGTCAAAAATGCCATACGTTATCAACGTTCTGCCGCCATGATGACAGTTGCGGGCTTAATCGCCGCTATCACTTGTCATATGGCTTACTGTGTCGCCGGGTTAGCTATTGTTATCACCACAACGCCGTGGCTATTTAATCTGATGAAATATGCCGGAGCGGCTTATCTTATTTGGATCGGGATCAATAGCTTGCTTTCTCGCGGTGGCAATAGCATTCTCCCAGACAATCAGCCACGACAGATTATCACTTTCAAAAAAGCGTTTATGCAGGGGTTTTTATGTAATTTGCTCAACCCCAAAGCAACGTTGTTCTTCCTGGCAATATTTACTCAGTTGCTAAATGTCAATTCTGGTGTTGGTGAAAAATTATGGTATGCCTCTATTATCTGGGGATTGTCAGTCATCTATTGGCCAATATTAGTCATATTGATTCAAAGTGCACCGGTACGCCGCGGATTAGCTAAGGCTCAGAAGATTATCGATAAATTACTAGGCATTGTTTTGATTGGATTAGGTGTCAAAGTGGCACTGGGATAATAACAGTGATTCTTTCTCTTTAATTTTTCAATAAACATAAAAAAGTGCGCTAAACAGAGCGCACTTTTTATTACTTCAATTAATCAGAATAGAGACTAACTATTAATCATCGCATGCATTTCCTGTACAGAAATCACCTGCTCAGTTGGATCGGCACTCAGTGCCATTGTGGTAGCAAATCCACCATTTAATGTGGTGTCATAATGCACTTTATATTGCAGTGCACTACGGCGAATAAGTTTGGAATCCTCAATCGCCTGACGACCCGCAGTCGTGTTTACAATATAGCTATATTCACCATTTTTGGTTCTATCCTGAATATGCGGACGCCCTTCGTGAACTTTATTCACCAGACGAGGGTTAATCCCCGCTTCACCTAGCACAACCGCAGTACCGTGAGTCGCATCCAGTTCAAAGCCCTGTTTCAGCAATTTAGCGGCCAAATCCACAACCCGCCCTTTATCACCTTCACGCACGGACAACAGTGCTCTACCATTTTGCGGCATTCTGGCGTTACATCCCAATAGTGCCTTTGAGAAAGCTTCGGCAAATGTACGCCCAACCCCCATCACTTCTCCGGTTGACCGCATTTCAGGCCCAAGAATCGGATCCACACCAGGGAATTTGTTGAAAGGCAACACAACTTCTTTCACCGAATAGTATGGTGGAATGATCTCCTGAGTTGCACCTTGCTCAGCCAGAGATTGACCAACCATCACACGAGCCGCAACTTTCGCCAATGGTAAACCGGTCGCTTTAGAAACAAATGGCACGGTACGAGCCGCACGCGGATTGACTTCAATCAGATAAACTTCGTCATTCTTAACGGCAAACTGGACATTCATCAAGCCACGTACACCCAATTCAAATGCCAGCTTTTCTACCTGCTGACGCATGACATCCTGGATTTCCTGACTTAGGGTGTAAGCAGGCAATGAACAAGCTGAGTCGCCGGAATGCACACCTGCCTGTTCAATATGTTCCATAATGCCGCCGATCAATACACGCTCACCGTCACAAATAGCGTCAACGTCCACTTCCACTGCATCATCAAGGAAACAATCAAGCAATACTGGAGCATCATTAGAGACATTGACCGCCGTCTGGAAGTAACGACGCAGGTCAACTTCGTCGTATACGATTTCCATCGCACGACCACCCAAAACATAGGATGGACGAACCACCAGCGGATAACCGAGAATGTTTGCCTTCTCAACTGCCCGTTCTATCGTGGTCACTGTGGCATTTTCGGGTTGTTTCAGGCCAAGGCGATTTACCGCCTGTTTGAAACGTTCACGGTCTTCCGCGCGATCAATCGCATCCGGGCTGGTACCAATAATGGGAACACCGGCGATTTCCAGTTCACGCGCTAATTTCAGCGGAGTCTGCCCACCATATTGAACAATCATCCCTTTTGGCTGCTCAACACGCACAATCTCAAGAACATCTTCCAAAGTCACCGGTTCGAAATAGAGACGGTCCGAAGTATCGTAATCTGTTGAAACGGTTTCCGGGTTACAGTTCACCATGATGGTTTCATACCCATCTTCACGCAGTGCCAGAGCCGCATGAACACAACAATAGTCGAATTCAATCCCCTGACCAATACGATTAGGGCCACCACCCAATACCATGATTTTTGGCTTGTCACTATTCGGATTAGCTTCACACTCATCTTCATAAGTGGAATACATGTATGCAGTATCAGTCGCAAATTCTGCCGCACAGGTATCAACACGCTTGTAAACCGGATACAGATTATATTTGTGGCGCAGTTTGCGGATCTCTTTTTCGGCCACACCGACCAGTTTCGCCAGACGTGCATCAGCAAAACCTTTACGCTTCAGATAGCGCAGGAAGTCAGCCGTCAAGCTGTTAATACCCTGCTCTGCTACTTGTTCTTCCAATCGCACGAGTTCTTCAATTTGCACTAAGAACCAGCGATCAATATCAGTCAGGTTAAAAACACCATCAACAGACATACCCGCACGGAAAGCATCCGCGATATACCAGATACGCTCAGCACCTGCATCTTTTAATTCGCGACGAATTTTAGTCAATGCTTCTGGATCATCTAAACTGACTTTCGGGTCAAAACCGGTTGCCCCCACTTCCAAACCACGCAATGCTTTTTGCAGAGATTCTTGCTGAGTACGACCAATCGCCATCACCTCACCAACAGATTTCATCTGGGTTGTCAGACGATCATTGGCTCCAGCAAATTTCTCGAAATTAAAGCGAGGAATTTTAGTCACTACGTAGTCAATAGAAGGTTCAAAGGAAGCTGGCGTGCGACCACCCGTGATATCATTCATCAATTCATCAAGGGTATAACCCACAGCCAATTTAGCGGCAATTTTAGCGATCGGGAAACCTGTCGCTTTCGAAGCCAGCGCAGAAGAGCGAGAAACGCGTGGATTCATTTCGATGATAACTAAACGGCCATTTTTCGGGTTCACCGCAAACTGTACGTTAGATCCCCCTGTTTCTACACCGATTTCACGCAATACCGCCATCGAAGCGTTACGCATGATTTGATACTCTTTATCCGTCAGCGTTTGCGCCGGGGCGACCGTGATGGAATCACCGGTGTGAATCCCCATCGCATCAAAGTTTTCAATAGAGCAGACGATAATGCAGTTATCGTTTTTATCCCGTACAACTTCCATTTCATACTCTTTCCAACCAATCAGAGATTCATCAATCAAGAGTTCGTTGGTTGGTGAAAGATCCAGGCCACGCTCACAAATTTCCTCGAATTCTTCGCGGTTATAGGCAATACCACCACCGCTTCCTCCCATAGTAAAGGAAGGACGGATAATACAAGGAAAACCGACTTGATCAGCAACTGCCAGCGCTTCTTCCATTGAATGGGCGATACCAGAACGCGGAGTTTCCAAGCCAATTTTTTTCATTGCTATATCGAAACGGTGGCGATCTTCCGCTTTGTCAATCGCATCGGCGGTAGCGCCAATCATGGTAACGCCAAACTCTTCCAGTACTCCTTGACGCTCCAGTTCTAGCGCACAGTTGAGTGCAGTTTGTCCGCCCATTGTTGGCAGAATCGCATCGGGACGCTCTTTTTCAATGATTTTACGTACCACTTCCCAGTGGATCGGCTCAATATAAGTGGCATCGGCCATTTCTGGATCAGTCATAATGGTAGCAGGGTTCGAGTTCACCAAAACGACACGATAACCTTCTTCCCGTAACGCTTTACAAGCTTGTGCTCCTGAATAGTCGAATTCACAAGCCTGACCAATAACAATTGGACCCGCTCCCAGGATCAGGATACTTTTAATATCAGTACGTTTTGCCATTTTATGTTCTCCTGGTTACTTGGTGTTATGACGATTATTTTTCTGACAATACTGCTCAATGAGTTCAATAAAGTGATCAAATAACGATGCAGTCTCATGTGGACCGGGGCTAGCTTCTGGGTGTCCCTGGAAGCTGAATGCAGGTTTATCGGTACGATGGATCCCTTGCAACGTGCCGTCAAACAGAGATTTATGAGTAATGCGCAGATTTGACGGCAGTGATTTTTCATCCACAGCAAAACCGTGGTTTTGTGCAGTAATCATGACAACATTACATTCAAGATCTTTCACCGGATGGTTACCACCATGATGGCCGAATTTCATTTTCATAGTTTCAGCGCCACTGGCTAATGCCAACAATTGGTGTCCAAGGCAGATACCAAAGATCGGAATTTCTGTCTCAAGCAGGGTTTTGACTGCATCGATTGCATAACCACAAGGTGCCGGATCTCCCGGCCCATTGGACAAGAAAATACCATCTGGATTCAGTTTCAGTACATCTTCCGCCGATGTCTGAGCAGGAACAACTGTCAGGCGGCAGCCACGATCCACCAGCATTCGCAAGATATTACGTTTTGCACCAAAGTCATAAGCAACAACATG
The DNA here is from genome assembly GCF_035181445.1 of Photorhabdus africana. NCBI lineage: Bacteria > Pseudomonadati > Pseudomonadota > Gammaproteobacteria > Enterobacterales > Morganellaceae > Photorhabdus > Photorhabdus africana. Next base: position 34,110 of record NZ_JAXBVE010000021.1, on the reverse strand, counting down.
ATAAGGCAGATCCTGTTCTTGCTTATCTTCAGGTAATCCCTCCGCCAGCTTCCAGCTCCCCTGTAACCACGGATAAATCTGTTTAGTTGTCACCTCTTTTGCTAAATCCATCCCCTCCAGCCCCGGAAACGCTTGCGCTTTTTCCAATGCAACCTGAGCGTCAATCTGTTTACCTGCTATAATACAACCATTCTGTGAACCCTTTTCTCTTAACAAACGCGTCAGCTTACGGGTATCGATATCTGCTATCGCAACAATATTATGACGTTTAAGGTAATCGGAAAGCGTTTCTTCGCAGCGGAAGTTACTGGTCAACAGTGGTAGATCACGAATCACTAGCCCTTGGGCCTGTACTTTTAGTGATTCTTTATCGACTGAGTTAACACCGACATTACCGATATGGGGATAAGTAAGAGTGACAATTTGGCGGGAATAGGAAGGGTCTGTGAGAATTTCTTGATATCCGGTCATCGAGGTATTGAAAACCACTTCCCCAACTGCCGCCCCTTCCGCGCCTATGGCACGACCGTGGAATTGGGTTCCATCTTCTAGAACCAATATAGCTGACTTAATCAAAACACCCTCCAAAGAATAATTACTCGCAATTAGTGCATATTAATTCAGATTTATTCCTCAAAATCAATGCCAAAGCTGCTTTTTAGGCAAAATTTTGGCAAATTGCGCGAATTCTAATGATGAGAGAGAGAGTTGTCTACAAAAAATGTTACTTTTCTTATTTTTTTGCACACTTCGCCAGACAGACCAATGAAATAAGACTGAAAATAGCAATAAAGTTAATTTATAAAATGGTAATGAGCATAGAAGATTTGATTTTCAGATGAAAAGCTGAAAATAATCACTAAAAGGAGAAGAAAGCAGAAAATTAAGGTTATAAATAAGACAAAAATGGAAAAAATAAACCAAAAAACAATAGAATTAAACAAAGAAATTAAAAATCGCACAATAAAATATTTAATTATGCGATATCAATAAATTACAAAAATAGCTTTTTAAAGTAAATCGAGATTCAGTACATCTTTCATATCAAAAAGACCACTATTTTTACCACTTAGCCACAAAGCAGCCTTTACCGCGCCATTTGCAAACGTCATCCGACTGGAAGCCTTATGAGTTATCTCTACTCTCTCCCCAATATCGGCAAACATAGCGGTATGCTCCCCCACGATATCCCCGGCACGGATAGTCGCAAAACCAATACTTTTCGGATCACGTTCACCGGTATAACCTTCACGGGTATAGACAGCACACGCTTTAAGATCCCGCCCCAAAGCATGAGCAATAGACTCTCCCATTGCTAAAGCTGTTCCTGATGGTGCATCCACTTTATGACGGTGATGCGCTTCGATAATTTCGATATCACTATACTCGCCCATCACTTTCGCTGCTTTTTCCAATAATTTAAGCACCAGATTTACACCAACACTAAAATTCGCGGCAAATACAATCGGGATATCAGCAGAAGCCTCTTCAATTGCCTGTTTACCAGCCTCATCAAAGCCAGTTGTGCCGATCACTATCGCTTTACCGTTCCGGCGACAAATTTCAAGATGAGTCAACGTGCCTTCCGGGCGGGTAAAATCGATAAGGATATCAAAATCATCAACGATACTTTTCAGGTTATCACAAACAGTCACACCGGTATGACCAATACCCGCCAACTCTCCAGCATCTGCGCCAATCAGAGAAGAACCGGAGCGTTCCAAAGCTGCACCAAGAGCAACACCATCTAATTGATATATGGCCTGAATCAACTGACGTCCCATACGCCCACCAGCGCCAACAATAGCAACACGAATATCTGTATCAGCCATAAGCCCTCTCGATGAATTAGTCTCTTTCGTGATTTAACACGGTGATCAGTCAGATGAATGTTTTAAATAAAGAGAAAATATACTGCTTTACTCGTACTTATAGTAATAATTTAGATTATTTATCTAATTTCTTTAACTTCAACACGTAACTCTTTTGGCACTTCAAATACAATATTTTCTTCTCTACCATGTAATTCTTGGACGGAATCAGCCCCAAGAGATTTCAGGCGTTCAATAACTTGCTGAACTAAAATATCCGGTGCCGAAGCGCCCGCGGTTACACCAACTAAAGAAATGCCGGTAATCCACTCTTCTTTAATATCCTCAGCAGAATCTATCAGGTAAGCAGGTTTACCAACCCGCTGAGCTAACTCAGCAAGGCGATTAGAGTTAGATGAATTCTTCGAACCCACAACCAAGACAACATCGGCGTCAGACGCCAGATCCCGTACCGCTTCCTGGCGGTTAGTCGTCGCATAGCAGATATCATCTTTACGGGGACCAACAATGTTTGGGAATCGCGCATTAAGTGCATCAATCACTGCTGAAGTATCATCAACGGATAACGTGGTTTGAGTCATAAAACACAAGTTGTCTTCATCTTTGACTGTCAAGTTCCATACATCTTCCGGGGATTCAACCAGATACATTCCACCTTCCGCATTGTTGTACTGCCCCATTGTACCTTCAACTTCGGGATGTCCAGCATGACCAATCAGAATAGCTTCTTTTCCCTTGCGGCTGGCTCTTGCTACCTCCATATGGACTTTAGTCACTAAAGGACAAGTCGCATCGAACAACATGGTCAAATTGCGAGAACGCGCTTCAGCACGAATAGCCTGTGAAACGCCGTGTGCCGAAAAAATCAGAATCGCATCATCCGGTACTTCTGAAATTTCTTCAATAAAGATAGCCCCCCGCTTGCGCAGGTTATCTACAACATAACGGTTATGCACAACTTCATGACGAACGTAGATCGGCGCACCATATAATTCCAATGCGCGTTCTACAATACTGATAGCACGGTCAACACCAGCACAAAAACCGCGGGGGTTAGCCAGCAATATCTGCATGGTTTTCCTCCAATTGTGGATCAATTTCCACCACTTCAATTTCAAACGTCACGTTCTGATCAGCTAACGGGTGATTGAAATCAACCGTCACAGACTCTTCTGTTACGGCTTTGACTATGCCCGGCATTTCACTGCCATTCATTGCCGTAAATAACATTATAGTGCCAATTTCAGGAATACCCGTTGCGGCAAAATCACGCGGCGTAAAATATTGGATCAGATCAGGATTTGGTTTACCAAATACATTCTCACCCGCCAGAGTAAAGGTATGTTTATCTCCGTCTTTTAGCCCAGTAAGCTGCTGTTCCAAAGGTGAAGAAAGGGTTCCATCACCTAAACGAAATAATGCAGGTTTGCCCTGAGTGTAAGTGGAGTCGGCAATAGAGCCATCTTGCAGTTTTAAAATGAAGTGCAGTAAAACTGCACTATCCGCCTGCACCTGGTTTGACATATTACTTATCCCACTTTGATGGTCTTTTCATCCGGGCTTAGAAAGCTATCAATGATAACCAATCCAGCCCCGAGACATATCGCCATATCGGCGATATTAAAAGTTGGAAAGTGCCAATCACCGACATAAAAATCAATAAAATCGATGACAAAACCATGAACCAACCGGTCAAACAGATTACCCAATGCTCCACCAATAATCAGGGCATAAGCGATATTACTCAGTTTCTTCTTTGCACTGGCACGATACATCATCACCATCAGTACAACTGAAATAGCAACGGCAATGAATGCAAAGAACCAACGTTGCCAACCATCTTTCTCTGCAAGGAAACTGAAAGCCGCCCCAAAATTTTGGGCATAAGTCAGATTAAAATAAGGTATCAATGGAACGGATTCATACAGATGAAAGTGTTGCAACACTAACTGCTTACTCCCCAGATCCAAAATCAATACCACAACAACTAACCAAAGCCAGCGAAGGCCGGTGGAACAAATGGGTTTATTCATCAGGCAAACTTACGCTCTTCGCCGTTACCGGCAACATTAGTTACACAGCGGCCACAAAGTTCTGCATGTTCCGCCACCAATCCCACATCTTTAGCGTAATGCCAGCAACGAGGACATTTTTCGCCATCCGCTTTGCGGAAAACAATTTTCAGGCTACCGATTTCGCTTTGTTGCGCATCTTCACCAGCCTGTTCATAATCTGCAACAACAACCTGAGATGTTAGCAGAACAAAACGCAATTCATCTCCAAGGCTATTCAGTTTGTTCGCCAACTCATTATCGGCGTACAGCGTCACCGCGGCTTCCAGTGAACTACGGATATGTTTGTCTGCACGTGCCTGCTCCAGCACTTTGTTAACCTCACCACGCACAGCCAACAAATCAGCCCAGAAAGCATTATTCATTCGTTCGCCTGCGGCCAGACCAAACAAACCGTCGTACCATTCTTCGGTAAATACATATTGAGCACGTTTGCCAGGCAACTCATTCCAAACTTCATCAGCCGTAAAGGAGAGGATAGGTGCCATCCAGCGAACCAATGCTTCCACAATATGATACAGCGCAGTCTGACAACTGCGACGAGCCAGACTATCGCTCTTAGCGGTGTATTGACGGTCTTTAATGATATCGAGATAGAACGATCCCATCTCCACGGAACAGAATTGCATCATACGTTGAACAACGGTGTGGAAATCATATTTATCGTAACATTTGACAATGTCCGCCTGCGCCGCTTGAGCACACCCCACAGCCCAACGATCCAGCACAGCCATCTCTTCTGGTTTAACGCTATGTTGTTCAGGATCGAAACCATTCAGGTTTGCCAACAAGAAACGCGCCGTGTTACGGATACGACGATATGCATCAGCAGAGCGTTTCAAGATCTCATCGGATACCGCAATTTCACCGGTATAATCGGTAGAAGCAACCCATAGACGCAGAATATCTGCCCCTAATTTATCCATGACATCCTGCGGGCTGATGGTATTACCGATAGATTTAGACATCTTACGGCCCTGACCATCGACAGTGAAACCATGCGTTAACACCTGACGGTAAGGTGCTTTACCTTTTATTGCCGTTGAGATCATCAGGGAAGACATAAACCAGCCACGATGCTGATCTGAACCTTCAAGATAGATATCCGCCGCGTTACCCTGAAATTCAGGGCGGGCATCAACCACCGATGCGTGAGTTGATCCCGAATCGAACCAGACATCCAACGTATCAAAAATTTTGACATAGTTAGCCGCATCATCACCTAGTAGTTCGGCTGGCTCCAGATCCCACCACGCCTGAATACCGTCAACTTCAACACGTTTTGCAACTTCTTCCATCAATTCGATAGTACGTGGATGAAGCTCTTCCGTCTCTTTATGAACAAAAAGCGACATCGGCGTGCCCCAAGTGCGTTGACGTGAAATACACCAGTCAGGACGGTTTTCAACCATTGCCTCAATACGGGCCTGACCCCAACCCGGTATCCACTGAACCCCTTTGATCTCTTGCAACGATTGTTTACGCAGGCCATTTTGATCCATGCTGACAAACCACTGCGGCGTGGCACGGAAAATGATAGGAGTCTTGTGACGCCAGCAGCAGGGATAACTATGCTGTAATTTTTCCAAATGCAACAATGCATTGTTTTCACTCAGGATATTCACCACAACATCATTCGCCTTAAAGACAAACGTGCCATCCAGAGAAGGATAAGTTCCGGGTAGATAACAACCATTAGGACCAACCGGATTTGCAACTTCCAAATCATATTTCTGACCGAGAACAAAGTCGTCCGGGCCATGACCTGGGGCGGTATGCACAGCACCGGTACCCGCATCCAAAGTCACGTGATCACCCAGTACAACCGGTGAATCAAAACCCATAAATGGATGTTTAAAGCGCAATAACTCCAACGCGGAACCCGCACAATGCCCTAGCACTGCCCACGAAGTTATACCCGCACGCTGCATCACACTTTCTACCAAATCAGCAGCCAGGATCAAGCATTCACCCTCAATCTGTACTAATTGATAGTTAAATTCAGCATGCAAAGCGATCGCTCGGTTAGCCGGCAACGTCCACGGCGTGGTTGTCCAGATAACCAGAGAAACCGGTTGATCTGGTGCCTGCACACCAAATTTTTCACAAACGGTAGCTGCATCAACCGCATTAAAACGTACGTCAATCGATGGCGAAGTTTTGTCGTAATACTCAACCTCTGCTTCGGCCAGTGATGAACGGCAATCGGTACACCAGTGAACAGGCTTGGCGCCTTTCAACAAATGACCATTAGCGATAATACGGCTCAATGCGCGAATAATGTCGGCTTCGGTCTTAAAGTCCATCGTCAAATATGGCCGTTCCCAGTCACCTAATATGCCCAGACGGATAAAGTCTTTCTTCTGACCTTCGATTTGCTCTTTGGCATATTTGCGGCACTCGGCACGAAATTCAGCGGCGGAAAATTTTTCCCCCGGTTTACCAATAATCTGCTCAACCTTAAGCTCAATAGGCAAACCGTGGCAATCCCAACCAGGAATATACGGCGAATCATATCCCGCCATTCCTTTAGATTTAATAATAATATCTTTGAGAATCTTATTGACTGAGTGACCAATATGAATATTGCCATTCGCATAAGGAGGGCCGTCATGCAGAATAAATGTTTTTTTACCGGCTTTTGCTTTACGAATTACCTGATACAACTCATCTTTGTACCAACGTTTTAACATATCTGGTTCGCGCTTTGCTAAATCTCCGCGCATTGGAAACCCTGTTTCTGGCAGATTCAGGGTGTTTTTATAGTCACTCATTCGATTCTCAATTCCAATTTTCCGCTAGATACATGACACAGGTAGCTGCTTAAAAAATTCCTTCGCAGCAACCAAATCATTCGCAATTTGCTGCTTGAGTGCATCAAGGGAAGCAAACCGCTGTTCATTACGCAATTTTTTACGTAACACCACATCAATATAACGCCCATAGAGATCCATTTGGGTATCAATTAGATGTACTTCAAGTTGTTGACCCTGACCAGAGACTGTTGGACGTGTACCAATATTAGCAACACCCGGTAAAGGCTGGTCTCCCAAACCATAGACTTCAACAACATAAACGCCGTGTACCGGAACCACTAATCGTTTTAACGGCAAATTTGCTGTTGGAAAACCAATAGTGCTCCCTAGTCGCTTACCATGAACGACCCGGCCACAAATGCTGTATGGATGTCCCAATAATGTTTCGGCTAATACCAAATCATCATCTTGCAGTGCTTGACGGATAGCTGTACTGCTAATCCGTAAACCATCATCACAAAAACTTTCACTACTGGTCACATCAAAGCCGTATGACTCACCGGCTCGCTGCAAAAAGGCAAAATCACCACTGCGAGATTGACCAAAACGAAAGTCGTCTCCTACAGCGAGAAACTTAACACCCAATTTTTCCACCAGCAACCGTGAAACAAAGGCTTCTGGCGTATTTGCCGCAAAATTTCTATCAAATTTCACGCATAATAAATAATCCACTCCACATTGGGCGAGATATTTGGCTTTATTCCTCAATCTCGTCAGACGCGCAGGCGCATTACCCTTAGCAAAAAACTCCAAAGGTTGTGGCTCAAAAATCATGACCATTACTGGTAATCCCAGACGCTGCCCTTCACGTTTTAAATGTTTCAGTAGTGCCTGATGACCTCTGTGGACACCATCAAAATTACCAATCGTCAACACGCAACCGCGGTGACATGTCCGGATATTACGTATACCGCGAATTAGCTCCATAGCTGGCTCAATACCCTGGAAATTACCAAATTATACCTTGTACAAAGCTCAAGGTTAACCCACCATCATAAGATGATTTAAATCAATAGCCCTGATTCATACAACAAAAACGAGCAGGAATCCCGAAAAATATTCATTTTATTTCTATCTGGACTATTCAATGAGATTTTTATTGTGAAAGACTGTATTCCCACTAAGTAAGCTGATAAAATCCTGCGCCATCACAACGAAACAAGTTGCCGCGGTACAACGGCGCTTATTTGCACAAATCCATTGACAAAAGAAGGTTGAACAGGCATATTTCTCGGCCTTTGAATTGTCCTCGATAGAATATATTTGGGAGTTGGACCTTGGCTAATATCAAATCAGCTAAGAAACGCGCCATACAGTCTGAAAAACGTCGTAAGCATAACGCTAGTCGTCGTTCTATGGTGCGTACCTTTATCAAGAAGGTATATGCTGCTATCGCTACCGGCGATAAAGAAGCTGCGCAGAAAGCATTTCATGACATGCAACCTATTGTCGATCGTCACGCCTGTAAGGGTCTGATCCACAAAAACAAAGCAGCACGTCATAAATCTAATCTGACGGCGCAAATCAACGCAATGCAATAATTTGCGTTTGGGTTACTGAAAAACCGGCCTACGCCGGTTTTTTTGTGTTTTCAGTTACTATTAATTATTTTTTAAGTACGCTTCTTAGATAGCACATTAAACAACGCCGAAAAATCTTTATTACACACCCTTTGAACAGCCGGGTGTTGAATCATTCGCTCAGCAAAAATCACATAATACTCTTCCTGCACAGCATCCAACCGCCCAATCTCGGCGATATCATTATCTGCAAAAATATCATTGGTATACAAAGATGGCGCCACGAAAATCGCATTATGATACATACCAAACGCTTTCATTAACGCGGCATCATCAAACTCACCGAGTACTTCAACCTGAAGATTTTTATTACGTATCCAAGTCAACAATTTACGCCCCAACATAGAGCGACGCCCTGGAACCAATAAGCGACGCTCCTCCAAACATTCCGGGAAAGGTTTTTCCGGGATAGGTTGTCGGCAGAAGAAACTCACATCACATTCACCCAGTTTTACCGAGAACAGCCCTTCCTGTTGGGAAGAGTCCACTGGGCAATCAGACAATATCATATCGAGTTTGTGCTGACTGAGTTGTTCCAGCAACAATTCATGGGTTGATTCAAAACAACGTAGATGAATCTGCTCATGTTCCACAACCGCCGTTTTCAATACTTGGCTAACCAGACGTTTGGACAGTGCATCAGCCACACCGACATCGAATAAAAGATTAGATTCACGGCTGTAGTTAACAATATCCAACATCTCTTGGCTCAGCATAAACATCTTATCCGCATAGCGGAAGATAAGCTGCCCTAGCTCTGATGGCACTAATCCCCTGCCCTGACGTTTGAACAGTTTCCCTCCCAGACGCTCCTCCAGCGCTTTTATCTGTCCTGTGATCGTTTGAGGTGTGAGATAAAGCGCTTCTGCCGCCCCAACCACAGATCCTTCCTTGCAAACATGCCAGAAATAATAGAGATGATTAAAATTCAGATGTGACACCCGCATATGTTTTTCCTTATGTATCGCCTTCGTCTGGTCGACAACGCCAGCCATACATGACTAATCCACCGTCTCCCGGTGATTTTCTGTTTTTTCACTACATAAAGCATCCGCGATACAATTTTAGTTGTTGTACCGCAAAGACAAAAATGATGAGTCAGTCCAGAAATTTTCTCTAAAATGTAGAACTTCATTTGGCTAAATTAATGAATTTATCACCACTCTGCCATCACTTTTTCTTTGGTAAGACCATTCGTAACAAGCCATACCCCATAAACGCAGAGATGGTTGAACCCATCAGAATGCCAAGACGGGAATAGACACTGAAAGATTCATCCACGCCTTCAAAAGCCAATCCTGAAATAAAGATAGACATAGTAAAGCCAATTCCACAAAGAACAGAAACCGCAAATATCTGTTTAAGATTAATCTGCTGTGGCAATTTAGCAAATCCGATCTGAATAGAAATATAGCTAAAAAGAAAAATGCCCAATGGCTTACCAAGAAACAGAGCCACAGCAATGCCTAACGGTAATATATCGGTCAAACCATTTAACGTAACGCCATTCAGGGCTACACCGGCATTGGCAAATGCAAATAATGGCAAAATAAGATACGCCACCCAAGGATGCAAACCGTGCTCAAGTAATTCAGATGGTGAATGACCATTCTGACCACGCAGAGGAATCAGAAAACCAACAATGACGCCGGCGAGTGTTGCATGAACACCCGATTTCAAGATGCAAACCCAAAGGATAGCGCCAACAGCCAGATAAGCCGATGTTTTTTCGACACCACGCCAATTCATCCAAACCAGCAAAGCAATCATTGCCGCTGACAAGCCAAGCGCCACAAGAGAAACCGTTTTGGTATAAAACAGAGCGATAATCACGATAACGCCCAGATCATCAATAATCGCGAGTGCCAACAAGAAAACCTTGAGTTCTGTTGGTACTCGCTTAGACAATAGCGCCATCACCCCCAGGGCAAAAGCAATATCGGTTGCCGCAGGAATAGCCCATCCCTGACGGGTAAACTCATCATTGCCATTAAAGAGTAGATATATTAGTGCCGGAGCGACCATACCACCTATCGCCGCTATCACCGGAAATAGTGCCTTATCACGCCCTGCCAAAGAGCCTTCCAACAGTTCCCGTTTTACTTCCAAACCAACAATCAAAAAGAAGACCGCCATCAAGCCGTCATTAATCCACAACAACAAAGGCTTATTGATCTCCAGTGAAGCGAATTGTACTGCCACCGAAATATTAAGAAATTGCTGATAAATGCCCTGTAATGGCGAGTTTGCCATTATCAACGCAATAATAGCAGTGATGATAAGAAGAAGCCCTCCAGCCGCTTCTAATTTCAGGAATTGACGAATAATTGCTGTCACGATGATTAACCTCTGAAACTGATCGGACTTAAATGGTACTCTAGCTATGGTTTCGAAAAAAATCGATTTTATGACCAGAATAATTCGCTATAACCGATCTATTGATGATCTACATCTCAATAAAATAGATTATCAATCAGAGGAAATCGTTAAGTGGAGCGTGCCTATTTATCTTACATTAGCACCAATTTCCCGCATCTTAGCCAAAATGCGGTTTAAATCATCTTCTGATAGTGTTAACTGTGTTGCTATATAAAATAGAATGTGCGGAGAAATAACACGTGGCATTTTCCCACCCGTGTATTTTCTCCATTGATTGTTACCGGAAACTCCCGCTAAATCGGCCATTTGTTCTCCCGTGAAACCTAATTCTTCTTTGAGTTTAATGAGATCTTCTGTAGTAGGAGGAGAATAATTGCCGATCAGTCGCATAAGTATTCCAGAACAAAGCCCCTTACGGGGCCAATCAATTAAATGAATTTGAGCAATAGAGTTGTGATAGTCGCTACCGCACCAATAAGAGTAGAAGCAACAACAATCGGATACCACGTCGCCTCACGATTTATCTTTGTCGTTTCTGCCATTAATTTTGCTATTTCAGCGTGGATTTTTTCGAGTTCAGCAGTAGTCATTTCAGTAGTGCTCATCGTTCTTCCTTTTTAGGGATGTCAGGCTGCGGCCATTCCGCTACCTTATATTATTACACAATAAAAAGTAGCCCTTTTAGGGTTAATTGTCAATGTGGATCGTTTAATTTTTCACCTCAAAATATGAGTATTCAATATGACTTAATATTATGAAAAATATATTTTTTCATAATTTATATAGCTAGATAATTTCTAAGAATTCGACAGAAAAGATAAAATAAGACAATAATAACGAGAAAATAGCATGAATAATTAACAGGTATTAAAACTGGTCATATCGCAATCTTTAAATACAAAAAAATCATTAAGAATATTATCAACATACACTAATTACTTGGAAAACAAATCAACATCGATTAATAACCAACAAATTATCTTTACATCCAATAACTCTTTTTCTTTTAGTCGGCATTATTGAGTGATATTCCTCACTATTAGTGACGATAATTGGCGATATAATCTGAATTTTATTCTCTTGAAGAAATTCCAGATCAAAATTAACTAATACCTCACCGGCAACCACTCTCTGCCCTTCTATAATTTTTAAATTAAATCCTGCGCCTTGCAAACCTACCGTTTCAATACCAATATGAATTAATAACTCCACTCCTTGATCGGAAATTAAACCAATAACATGTCCAGTCGGAGTAATCATTGAAACCTTGCCATTAAAAGGTGACTGAACCACACCTTCGGTAGGAATAATAGCAATACCATCACCAATAATTTTTTCAGAAAAAGTATCATCAGGTACTCTTGAGAGAGATTCTATTATACCGGTCATCGGAGAACGTAATATGATTTTCTTCTTTTTTGAAAAGCGTGGCTTTATTAATACTATAGAATCAACATTAGATTCTAATTTCATTAATAAAGTGGATATAAATGCCACTAAGAAACTACTAAAAATGCCAAGCAAAATAAAAATAAAGTTATTGCTATCTTTTTGCATATAAAAAGGTAATGACACCAATCCCGGTACACTAAAAGCAAATATTTTCACAGAAAAAATACCCACAATAGCGCCACCAACGGCTCCACCCATTAATGCAGCATAAAAAGGTTTTCTTAATTTAAGCGTCACGCCATACATTGCAGGTTCAGTTACACCTAAAAAAGCAGAGAATGAAGATGAATAAGCTAATGATTTCATTTGCCTATCTTTAATTTTAATGGCGACGGCTAATGTCGCACCAGCTTGTGCAATATTACTCGCAAAACTGATAGGTAATAACATAAAATCGTATCCAAGAGACTTAAAGTTAGCAAAAACACTTGGCAAAAAGGCATAATGCATCCCAGTAATAACTAAAATAGGTATCAATCCACCTAACAATAATCCCGCAAACGGTCCAGCCACGGAAAATAATATTAAAAGCCACTTTTCAAGATACAAACCAATTGTATTTCCCAACGGTGCAGCAATAATCAATAAAATAGGTGCAGAAATTAATAAAACCAATAATGGTGTAAATACTATTTTCAATACCGTTGGAATAAACCTATCTACCCATCGATGAATATAACTGAGCAACCAAACCCCTAAAATAATTGGAATGGCAGTATAACTATAGTGATTATCGGGAATAGTAATACCAAATACACTGAAATATCCGCCACCAGAACTGCTCACAAGATCAGATAATGTTGGATAAATTAAAATACACGCTAATGTGGCTGCAATAAATTCATTTGTTTTAAATTTTCTTGCTGCTGAAAAAGCCAAAAGAACAGGCAAAAAATAGAGCGGTGTATCAGAAAGAATATATAATAACTTATACTCATTACTCTGCTCTGAAACCCAATCCATCATATAGAAAAAAATTAACCCGCCTTTAAGTAAACCCGCCCCTACAATTGCCGGCAATACGGGAACAAATATGCCTGAAATGACGTCAAGAATATGACTAATGAAACCCTTTTTTGGAGTATAATTATTTCCTTCATTTTCTTTTAACTGCTTAATTATTTCACTAAATATTTCAACAACTCTATTACCAATAATTATTTGTAATTGCCCGCTGTGAAAATGTGCCCCAATAACCCCCTGCATTTTTCTGATCGCAGAAATATCTACTTTACTATCATCTATAATATTAAAACGCAATCTGGTAACACAATGCCAACTTTTATTTATATTTTCTTCTCCGCCAATAAATATAATGATCTCTTTTGCAAAATCTTCATCTCTCATTTTATCCTCCACCTCTAATCTATTACCTGAAAAAAATCTAAATCACATAAATATACTCACCTAATACCATTAGCAATTGACACTCATTTTGACGATCCATTTATTTATAATTCTCTGCTTTTGTAACTATCATTAACCACCCGTTCTATATGAATGACTAAATAAATCAATTCATCATCGGGCACTTTCCATTGGTATTTTTCCCTCAGATATTTAATTAGTTTAACTGCACAGTTGTAGCTTTTGAAATACTTTTCTTCTATCAACTCTTGCAGAGAAAAATCCATCTCAATCGCAGAAGAATGCTCATTTTTATTTTGTCTAATCAGGAAATAGCGCAAATGGGTAATAAAACGAGAGTAATTCACCGACGTTGTATCAAGGTTAACATGAAAATAGTAGTGAATGAGCTTAACCGTTTTATTAATCAAATTCGTTAATTTTAATGTATCTCCCATCGTTTGCCCTTCATATTGAGCATTGACAAAATGCAAAGCAATCAATGAGGCTTCTATCGGCGGTAATGATCTTTCAATCTGGCCATTAATATAGATAAGTGCCTGTTTACCGACTTCATATTCCAACGGGTAAAGATGAGGGATCTCCCATTGTAAGACATTACCAATCTGATATCCTTTACTCACACGCTCAAATGCAAAGTTTAAATGCTCTGACAAAGTAATGAGTAATGAATCGTTGAGAGATTTGCCAAGAAGATCTTTCCCTAATGCGATAATTTTCTCGGTTAGCTCTATAACTGAGACTGGAATAGTCGCAATAATTTGATTAATTCTATCGTTCTTTTCAACAGTGAAAACCTTTGCAACATCTTGAATATTCAGCCTATCGCCTTTTTTTCTGTTAAAGCCTATGCCCTTATCCATTAGAATAATTTCATTATTATTCTCATCAATGGCAAGAACGACATTATTATTTATGAGTTTTACTATCGTTAACAAAAGAGATACCTTACAGGATAAACTATTATATGCACCAACCTAAGCCTATAAAATAGGTGAAATATATTTGTGACCTGGTTGTGCCTGATCTTATCAGTAACACTCCTGTACACTATATTCATTATGTTATCTTTCAGGCTAAGGCATTATTTTTACAAAGTCAACGGCACAGCAACATATCCACTGACCCAAGATATTTATGATAGGTATCACATTTTTACCAAAATTACATTTAATAACTTGCAACTATCGCAAGGAGTAATTAATTTTTGACCAACTGATATAGGCTTGTTACCGACTTAGTTGCGACTGACGTCGGGCAAAACCTAATCCATCACGTCACGATCCCCTTATTCCAGGGCGATTGTAGATGATGGGTTAGGTTTTTTTTTGCCTTAAATTCGATCTTTCGCTGTTTTCAGCGTATTAAATGAAGGGGAAGTCTAATGAGATACGAAAGTCTGGCAGAGAAAATAGTCAGCGCAATAGGTGGGAAAGAGAATATATCTAGCCTGGTCCATTGCGCTACTCGTTTACGATTTAAACTTAAAGATAGCAGTCTGGCCAATAGCGAATTACTCAAACAGACTAAGGGAATTATTACCGTAGTAGAGAGTGGTGGGCAATATCAGGTGGTCATCGGTAGTCACGTAGGGGATGTTTACGATGATATTAATCATAAATACTTACAAGATGATGCAGAAGAAGCGCAAAATATAACTTCACAACAAGAGATAAAACGAGATAACGCCAGAGGCTTAAAACGCATTCTTGATGTCGCTATTGATATTATTTCCAGTATTTTTACCCCGCTATTAGGTGTATTGGTCGCAGCCGGATTAATTAAAGGCATTCTCGCTTTATCCAATGTATTCAATTGGATGAGCATAGATAGCGGGACCTATAAAATTTTATACGCTACCGGTGATGCCATGCTCTATTTCATGCCTATTTTATTAGGATATACCGCAGGTAAACGGTTCGGAGGCAACCCTTTTATTACTATGGTGATCGGAGCCGCCTTAACCTATCCCACCATGACCGAGGCATTTAAACTTTCGCAAACGACTCCTGCTGTTCACCTCAATTTCCTTGGCATTCCTATCTCTTTCATTAATTATAGCTCAACCGTTATTCCCATTATCTTATCAGCATGGTTTAGCTGCTTGCTGGAAAAGAAGTTTAATAGCTGGTTTCATTCCTCCGTCAAACTGTTTGCCACACCTTTCCTGTGCCTGTTAATTACCGTTCCTTTAACTTTTCTAGTGATTGGCCCTGTAGCAACAGAGCTTAGTAATGGCCTGGCTGCCGGATATCTCTTCTTCTATCAATTAAACCCGGTCATTGCCGGACTCCTGATGGGCGCATTGTGGCAAGTTTGTGTTATTTTCGGTCTGCATTGGGGACTTATCCCAATAATGATCAATAACATGATGACCCAGAAAAAAGATATGCTCTCCCCACTGCTCCAGCCAGCAATATTTGGTCAAGCAGGTGCAACTCTGGGGGTATTTTTACGTACACGTGATAAGAATATGAAAACATTATCAGGTACTGCACTGATATCAAGTCTCTTTGGCATCACTGAACCGGCTATTTACGGTGTGACATTACCACTAAAACGCCCATTTATTATCGGTTGTATTGGTGGGGCGCTTGGCGGAGCAATTGTCGGCTTCTATTCAGGAACAGCATATAACGTTGGCGGCATGGGTATCTTTGCGTTCACCTCATTTATTTCTCCCACCGGCATAGATAGTGCTTTCTGGAGTGTCATATTAGGTTCGTTAGGTTCATTTATCTTTTCTTGTATCGCAACCTATTTATTCGGTTTACCATCAGAAGTAAAAGTTTCACCAATAACATCCGGTACAAAAAATTAATTTAAACTCTGAGAGGAAGAATCATATTAAGAGGATATCTTCCAAGTTTAACGAGCAATTAACAAGAGGAAAATCATGAAAAAACAATTTCCAAATAACTTCCTTTGGGGAGGAGCGCTGGCGGCAAATCAGGTTGAAGGAGCCCATCAAATAGATGGAAAAGGGTTATCAACCTCAGATATGCAACCCCACGGCGTCATTGGTCACAGCATAGAACGCAATTTAGGTGATTTTCATATTAAGGATATTGGTATCGATTTTTATCATCGTTATGCTGAGGATATTGCGCTATTTGCTGAAATGGGATTTAAATGCCTGAGAACCTCCATCGCCTGGACACGTATATTCCCTGAGGGAGATGAAGAAATACCGAACGAAAACGGCCTGGCTTTTTATGATCGCCTGTTTGACGAAATGATAAAATATAATATTCAACCAATCATTACGCTTTCTCATTTTGAAATGCCTTATGGCTTAGTAAAAAAATATGGTGGTTGGGGAAATCGGAAAACAATTGCGTTTTTTGACAATTATGCCAGAACTGTTTTTGAACGTTACCAGCATAAAGTAAAATATTGGCTGACATTCAATGAAATTAATATGTCTTTATTCTCCTGTTTTACCAGTGCAGGATTACCAGAAAATAGTAAAATTCAAGATATTTATCAGGCACTACATTATCAATTAGTTGCCAGTGCTAACGCAGTTAAAGCCTGCCATGAAATTATTCCTGATGCAAAAATAGGTAATATGGTGGCAGCGGCCCCTTATTATCCATTAACTTGTCATCCCGATGATATATTAGAATCATTGAAAAAGAATCGTGAATGGCTATTCTTCTTTGATGTACAAGCTCGTGGATATTATCCATCTTATATGACCCGTCTATTTAAAGAAAAAAATATCACACTTGATATCACAGATGAAGATAAAATAGCACTCAAAGAAACCGTTGATTTCCTCTCTTTCAGTTACTACATGAGTAGCTGCGCAACAACAAACCTTGAGATTATCAAGACCTCGGGGAATATCATTAATCCGGTGAAAAATCCTTATCTGTCCAGCTCAGAATGGGGATGGCAAATCGATCCTAAAGGCATTCGCTATCTTCTCAATATGCTATATGACCGTTACCAAAAACCCCTGTTTATTGTAGAAAACGGTTTGGGCGCCAGAGATGTTATTCAAGACGATGGCTCTATTATTGATGATTATCGTATTAAATATCTTAACGATCATTTATTTCAGATACGGGAAGCCATTGAAGATGGAGTTCAGTTATTAGGATATACCTCATGGGGGCCAATAGATTTGGTCAGCGCTTCTACCGCAGAAATGTCAAAACGGTACGGGTTTATTTATGTCGATCGCGATGACCAAGGCAATGGGACATTAGAACGGCGGCGTAAAAAAAGTTTTAATTGGTATAAAGCGGTGATCAGCAGTCACGGTAATACCCTTCAAGCCCCGGAGGTAGAAAATGAAAATAACCAATAAATTTCTTTTACTCACGATTCCACTTATTTTGCTTTATAACAATGTCACTGTAGCAGCGGAAAATAACTGCCACTCGTATGATACCCTTTTACCAAGAGGACCAGAAACACCTTCGGTTTCATCTGCATGCGATACGGTATTTCCTGAATGGGGCGGCCTTAGAAAAGAGATGGCCGATCGTGGCTTTTATGCAAATTTTCAACTACTTACTAATCTAACCTACGATATATCAAGAAGCTGGAAAAATACGCCTAATCCCAATTATATGGGACAGCGCTTAACTACCGGTAATATCGCCGCGACAGAACTCACTTATGATTTATCACGGATTGGTTTCACTGATAAAGCACAACTGCGTTTAGGTTTAACCTATGCTTATAATAACTTCAAAAATAATGGTCAAGATGGACATCCTTTTGTCTCAGCCTTTTCCATTAATCAACCCTTATTGAATGATCGAGTCATATTAAATTATGGCTATACGACACTACTCTCCCATTTTTATGGCTTATTTTTGGGTAGCAGTACAGCATCATCAGCGCTAGGGCCAACCAGTGTGATGTTGTCCCAAGCTGGACTAACCATTAGCAAACCAAGTCCATCGATAGATATTCGGTTTCTATCAGAAAATAAACGTTGGTATGACCACATTGGTGTTGCCAGAAGTCAAAGCTCGGAAGGTTTAAAGGCAGATTCAAAATATAATACTTACGGCCTGCGTTGGAAACTTCCCAGTGCAGGCACCTTAGTCATCAATGAATTAGGTTATCGTGTTAATGCCAATGAAACGGAAAATATGATCTGGCTTCGGGGTGGATCGGTGTTCAATAAAACCCCTTATTTTAACTATAACAATTCAGAGTATGAAAATTACACTTACTCTCATTATATCGCCGCTACCCACCAAATAACCAAGCCGGATACGTCAATGCCTTTCCGTGGCTGGTATATTGACGGTAAAGCCAACTATGCGCCAAAGGATCGTAACCTGTTTAATGCCGACATTTCATTATCACTGTTCAGCATTGGTCCATTTGATTCGCGTCCAAACGATATGGTTACTTTTGGTCTGGCCTATAATAAGTTCAGTGACGATGCAAAAAATTATTTTGCTCGCAATGGTCAACTTGCTGAAAGTTATAGTACAACCGCTTCTGTAGCGTATAGCTATCGTGTTTACAACGGCATCTATTGGACTAATAGCTTATCGTATACTCATCACCCATCAGTGACACCAAAAGAGGATGATGCCTATAATTTGCTCACACAAATTACGTTTAGTTTATAATTCTTAACCAAAACAAAAAGTCCTCATCTAAAACGAGGACTTTTTACCCATAATTCGAGCTTTATTTAACAATCCAGCTCTATTATGTGAAGATATTTACTTGGTCAAATCATCAAAAAATTTCTTTACGCCATCGAAGAAACTTTTAGAACGTGGGCTATTCGTTTCTTCGCCGGTCCCACCGAAAGATTCACCCAATTCGCGCAGTAATTCTTTCTGTCTTTCATTTAATTTAACCGGCGTTTCTACCACTACCCGGCACAATAAATCACCCTGAACACCACCGCGCACAGATTTAACACCTTTGCCTTTCATGCGGAACATTTTACCTGTCTGGGTTTCCGCAGGAATTTTCAGTTTCACACGGCCATCGAGAGTTGGAACTTCAATTTCTCCGCCCAGTGCCGCCATTGCAAAGTTAACCGGCACTTCACAATAGAGATTACTTTCTTGACGCTCAAAAATATGGTGTGATTTCACCTGTACCTGAACATACAAATCACCTGCGGGTGCGCCTTTAGCTCCCGCTTCACCCTCACCACTCAAACGAACGCGGTCACCGGTATCCACACCCGCCGGGATTTTGACAGACAGGGTTTTGTATCTTTCAACTCGCCCATGACCATGACATTTATGGCAAGAATCTTTGATGATCTGACCACGGCCATGACAGTGTGGGCAAGGTTGCTGAACGGTGAAAAATCCCTGACGCATATGAACCTGACCAGCACCTTGACAGGTTGAACAGGTTACAGGGCTGGTTCCTGCTTTAGCGCCGCTACCATGACAGATATCACAAGTTTCCAGTGTCGGGATACGGATCTCTTTGGTCACACCACGAACCGCTTCTTCCAGCGTCAACTCCATGCTGTAACGCAAATCAGCACCGCGGCTTGGACGCTGTTGACGACGACCACCACCGAAAATATCACCGAAAACGTCACCAAAGATATCGCTAAAATCAGCACCGCCGCCACCGCCCATGCCGCCTTGTTCAAAAGCAGCATGACCATATTGGTCATAAGCAGCCCGTTTCTGGTCATCCGTCAGAATTTCATAAGCTTCTTTAACTTCTTTGAATTGGCTTTCTGCCTCTTTATTACCCTGATTGCGATCGGGATGATATTTCATCGCCAGCCGCTTATAGGCTTTTTTAATCTCTTTTTCGTCCGCTGTTTTGGAAACCCCCAAAACCTCGTAATAATCTCTTTTTGCCATCTCTTATTTTACCCTTAACATGCGCGCACGGGCGCAGAGTTCCCTCAACGCCCGTGCCGGTTAATCAGCAACAGTTATCATCATCTAACTGTCACCGCGCCCGCTAAGGGCTATTATTTTTTATCTTTAACTTCTTCGAATTCAGCGTCTACAACGTCGTCATCTTTCTTCGCACTGTCACCAGCGTCTGCGGTTGCACCAGCCTGAGCCTGCTGCTGAGCAATTTCCAACAGCTTAGCGGAAGCCTGAACCAAAGCCTGAATTTTCGCTTCGATATCCGCTTTGTCTTCGCCTTTAGCAACTTTTTCCAACTCAGCTACAGCGCTTTCAATCGCGGTTTTATCTTCTGCTGGCAGCTTGTCACCCGCTTCTTCTACTTGCTTACGCGTGCCGTGAACCAGTTGATCTGCCTGGTTACGGACTTGTACCAACTCTTCAAACTTACGATCAGATTCCGCGTTCGCTTCTGCATCACGAACCATCCGTTGAATTTCTTCCTCATTCAAACCGGAAGAAGCCTTGATAGTGATCTGCTGTTCGCGGCCACTATTTTTGTCTTTAGCAGACACATGCAGAATACCATCAGCATCAATATCAAAAGTCACTTCAATCTGAGGCATACCACGAGGTGCGGCTTGGATACCATCCAAATTGAACTGGCCCAGAGATTTGTTATCACCGGCACGTTTACGCTCACCCTGCAACACATGGATAGTTACCGCAGACTGATTGTCTTCCGCCGTAGAGAACACCTGGCTGTGTTTGGTTGGGATCGTGGTGTTTTTCACAATGAGGGAAGTCATTACGCCACCCATTGTTTCGATACCCAGAGACAGTGGTGTAACATCCAGCAACAAGACATCTTTCACATCACCGGCCAAAACACCGCCCTGTACCGCAGCACCCATTGCTACCGCTTCGTCAGGGTTCACATCTTTACGTGGCTCTTTACCGAAGAAGTCAGCAACCACTTTCTGTACCATTGGCATACGGGTCTGACCGCCCACCAGAATGACATCGTTCACATCAGAAACTGACAGGCCGGCATCTTGCAATGCAACTCGTACAGGCTCCATAGAACGTTTAACCAGCTCTTCTACCAATGATTCCAGCTTCGCACGGGTCACTTTGATATTCATGTGCTTAGGACCAGTTGCATCCGCGGTGATATATGGCAGGTTAACATCGGTCTGTTGTGCAGAAGAGAGCTCAATTTTTGCTTTTTCCGCGGCTTCTTTCAGACGTTGCATTGCCAATGGGTCGTTACGCAGATCAATG
This sequence comes from Photorhabdus africana, assembly GCF_035181445.1. Taxonomy (NCBI): domain Bacteria; kingdom Pseudomonadati; phylum Pseudomonadota; class Gammaproteobacteria; order Enterobacterales; family Morganellaceae; genus Photorhabdus; species Photorhabdus africana. The sequence continues at coordinate 12,509 of NZ_JAXBVE010000021.1, read as the reverse complement.
CCCTGATCTTTCTTAAATTCGTCAACCAGATAGTTGATCATACGACTGTCGAAGTCTTCACCACCCAAGTGAGTATCACCGTTGGTCGCCAGCACTTCATAGGTTTTTTCGCCATCAACTTCATCAATTTCAATAATAGAGATATCGAAAGTACCACCACCAAGGTCATAAACCGCGATAGTACGGTTACCTACTTCTCTGTCCAAGCCATAAGCCAGTGCAGCAGCAGTTGGTTCGTTGATAATACGTTTTACTTCCAGACCTGCGATACGGCCAGCATCTTTGGTTGCTTGACGCTGAGCATCGTTAAAATAGGCAGGTACAGTGATTACCGCTTCAGTCACTGGCTCACCCAGATAATCTTCCGCTGTTTTCTTCATTTTCTTCAAAACTTCAGCAGAAACCTGAGGAGGAGCCATTTTCTGGTCTTTCACTTCCAGCCATGCGTCGCCATTATCTGCCGCAATAATTTTGTATGGCATGATAGCTACGTCGCGTTGCGCTTCTTCGTCTTGGAAACGACGGCCAATCAGACGTTTAATAGCAAACAACGTATTTTGCGGGTTAGTAACAGCCTGACGTTTAGCCGGTTGACCAACCAGAGTTTCACCATCCTGGGTATAAGCAATGATGGAAGGGGTTGTGCGATCACCTTCGCTGTTTTCCAACACACGAGCTGTCGTGCCATCCATAATAGCTACACAAGAGTTGGTAGTTCCCAGGTCGATACCAATAATTTTACCCATCTAAACGCCTCCAAAGAAATTCGTAATCAATCAAGTTGCTAACCAATATGAGGATAACTCTCTGCTTTTCAATGGCACCTATTTTTATGCCTCTACGCGATTCCTCACCCTTGCTTATATACACTGACTGTATTAGGGCAGCGATTAGCAACTGCGGTTGATTATAAGATGGGGTCGTTAAAACTATCATCAAGGGGGGATGCGAAAAAAAACCTTTTTATTATTTCAAAGGTCATTGTTTCCTTGCTGACAGATCATTATGATTCGCCACCTTTGCTATTTATACCCTATGGATTTCAAGATGCATCGCGACGGCAAGGGAGCGAATCCCCGGGAGCATAGAAAACTATGTGACCGGGGTGAGTGAGTGCAGCCAACAAAGAGGCAACTTGAAAGATGACGGGTATATGACTTTCTTTCAGAGGACTTATGAACGCTAATCAATTGGCTAACCCCGGCCCCTTAGGTTTAATGGGCTTCGGCATGACAACCATTCTTCTGAATCTGCATAACGCAGGTTTCTTTCCACTAGCATCCGTTATCCTGAGTATGGGCATTTTCTACGGCGGCCTGGCTCAAGTATTGGCAGGGCTTTTTGAATATAAGAAAGGCAATACCTTTGCCGCAACTGCTTTCACCTCTTATGGGTTGTTTTGGCTCAGTCTGGTCGGGTTATTATTTCTGCCCAAAATGGGACTGGCAGAAGCCACCAGCAGCCAATATTTAGCGGTATATCTTGGCCTGTGGGGGGTGTTTACTCTGTTTATGTTCTTTGGCACCTTCAAGGCTAACCGCGTACTACAGTTTATCTTTGGAGGCCTGACACTGTTGTTCGCTCTGTTAGCGATTGGCAACTTTACTGGCAATACCACTCTTCTGACGATTGCCGGTTATGAAGGGATAATTTGTGGTGCCAGCGCATTTTATCTGGCAATGGCGGAAGTGCTGAATGAACAGTATGGACGCACTATTCTGCCCATTGGAGAGATAAAACCGTAATAAACCGCGGGTTGGAAGAAGGAAAAATTTTTCCCCTCTTCCGGTCCCGTTATGAGCATATTGCTACCCTATTTCAACCAAACTTGCACCATCCGAAGCCTGACATACATAAATGGTCTCTTTCAGACCTGTCAACGCAAAATAGTGTTGCTCAACCGCCCCCTTAACCACATTAACCAAAGTTTGTGGAACTAAAGCCACCACGCATCCACCAAACCCACCGCCGGTCATCCTCACTCCACCCTGTTTACCAATGGCTTGCTGCACAATATCAACCAAGGTATCGATTTCGGGCACGGTAATTTCAAAATCATCACGCATTGACTGATGTGATTGCGCCATCAGTTCCGCGATTAATGGCATATCACCCTCTGCCAACGCTTTTGCCGCCAGAAGTGTACGTTCATTTTCTGTGATTACATGACGTGCACGTTTAGCCACTATGTTATCAAGCTCCACGTTATCAAGCTCAACACTCCGTTTTTCAAATTCATCTAATGTCACATCCCGCAAAGCTTTAACCCCAAATAATGCCGCTGCTTGTTCGCATTGAGCCCGACGGATATTATATTCACTGCCAACCAATTCCCGTTTTTTATTTGAATTAATAATCATAACTATAATATCTTTCGGCATAGATACAGCTTGCGTGGTTAAATGACGACAATCAATTAATAATGCATGATTTTTCTTACCTTGCGCGGAAATTAATTGATCCATAATGCCACAATGACAGCCAACAAATTCATTTTCAGCTTGCTGCCCATTTAAGGCAATTTCTGTTTGGCTAATGGCTAAGTGGTAAAGGTTTTTAATTGTTTGACCAATAACTGTTTCCAATGCTGCCGATGAACTCAATCCCGCCCCTTGTGGCACATTCCCCGCTACCACAATATCTGCCCCGTTAAATATATAGCCACGACTGAGCAAACACGTTACAACACCGCGAATATAATTGGACCACATTTTACTTTCGTGAAATGTAATAGATTGGCTAATATCAAATTCGTCTAATTGATTGCCGTAATCAACCGAAACAACGCGGATAATATTATCTTCTCGTTTCGCCGCAGCAGCCACAATTTGGTAATTAATAGCACATGGCAATACAAAGCCATCATTATAATCCGTATGCTCTCCAATCAAATTAACCCGACCCGGCGCTTGAATAATATGTGTCGGCATATAATGAAATACTAAATCAAAAACATTTTTAACGCGATTAATTAAAGTTTTCATCATTTTATTCTCAAATAAGGTATTAACTGAACGATACTTTTCATGAAATATCCTGTCAGATAATTAACATTGTTGCTCTTTATAATGTACATCGCTCACAGCACGCAAAAACTGAGCTGCTTGCTCTGCCGTTAAATCACGTTGTGTTTCAGCAAACATTTCATAGCCCACCATAAATTTTCGCACAGTAGCCGATCGCAATAATGGCGGATAGAAAAGTGCATGCAGTTGCCAATGTTCAATATCGGTGGCTTGTTCAAAAAACGGTGCAAAATGCCAACCCATCGAATAGGGAAAAGAACTGTGAAATAAATTATCATAACGACTGGTAAGCTTTTTAAGCGCGACCGCTAAATCATCGCGTTGCTCATCCGTCAATTCATTCATACGACGCACATGAACTTTAGGTAACAACATGGTTTCATAAGGCCATGCAGCCCAATAAGGCACAACCGCTAACCAATGGATTGTATCGACCACTACCCGTTCACCATCAACTAATTCAGCCTGAATATAATCCATCAGTAAATTAGAACCCTGTTCTTGGTAATAAGCACGCAATTGTTTATCTTTACGCTCAATTTCGTTTGGCAGAAAACTATTTGCCCAAATTTGTCCATGCGGATGAGGCTGAGAGCATCCCATTGCTTCACCCTTATTTTCAAAAACTTGAACCCAAAGATATTCCTTACCCAGTATTTCAATGTGTTCATTCCAAGTATCAATTACCTGACGAATGTGTTTAACCGGCAATTCCGGCAATGTCTTACTGTGATCGGGAGAAAAACAGATCACGCGACTTAATCCTCGTACTCCTTGCATTTTAAATAACGGGTGAGATGATTGAGGCACTTCAGGAAAATCTGGCATTAAAGCCGAAAAATCATTATTAAAAACAAAAGTTCCTTGATAAGCAGGATTTTTATCACCGGAAATACGTGTATTTGATGGGCAAAGAAAACATTGCTCATCATAGTTCGGGATATCGTCTATCAATGGCTGCTCATCCTGCCCATGCCACGGCCGTTTCACCCGATGGGGAGAGACCAAAACCCATTGCCCGGTTAATGGATTATAACGACGATGGGGATGTTCAACAGGATTGAATGCAATTTTGGGCATGGCAGTCTCTACCTTTATTTATATTTTTCAACACCGGCTGTGGAAATCTTTAAATGGATATGATAGGCAGATCAAAAATATCTAATTCGCCCCTATATCAAGCAGCTAATACAGGGGATACTATGTGTTTATATACCCGTCATCTTTCAAGTTGCCTCTTTGTTGGCTGCACTCACTCACCCCGGTCACATCGTTATCTATGCTCCCGGGGATTCGCTCCCTTGCCGTCGCGATGCATCTTGAAATCCATTGGGTATATTGTATTATCAATATCAATATTTTGCTCAATTATTCCAACTTCAACTTTTGGTCCTAAACGTTGTTTCATTGAGTTATAAATACCAGAATCTTTATCGTGACTTTTAAAAGTTAAGACAAATGATACCTCTTGTTCAGATAGTTCATGGTGTGATGACATATTAAACTGATATAAATCACGGGTAAAAATTCGAGCATAGAGTCTTAACTTCGTATTATCAACGGATACTCCTGAAAAAGATTTTCCATGATGTCTTATCGGACTCCATTTAGCTAACTCTTGGCGAGACTGAAGTTCTTTTTCTTTAGATTCCTTCATAGTACCAAGAAGATTTTTTACTTTACCGTCGTTACTAATGCTCTGCAAAGAGCACTGTAGCCTAGTAGCAAAATAGTTTTCGCCCCCCAGTTCAGAAACCAAGGGTTTTAATATTGCTGTTAATATTATTTCTCCTTTAATTTTTCCATCTTCCAACATTTCAGTAGGTAAAGAAATATCATTCCAATAATATGCAAACCCTGCACGAATTTTACTATTCCAAGCGAGAGTAACTGTCCCCTCATCACAATACCAAGGAAGGTTATTACCTTCTTTCCAAGGTGATCCCCAACCTAGACGCAAATCATGTGCACACCTCTCAGCTTTATTTATTAGCAACGCTCTAACTAAATCAGGAGTAGGTTCTTTTAGATTTTTAAACGCATGTGCTGCTATTGATGAAATAAGAGGTGTACTATAACTAGTCCCAGTATCTATTACCCCACCAATCATTAGTAACGTTGAAAACCAAGATAGTTCCGGCTTTTTCATCCCTGCCGGAGCAGGCCCTCGCAAGCTCATCGAGCAAGGTGTAGTTGCCATACCATTTTCATCCGCACATCGGCCCGCTATAGTTAAAGCAGATTCACAATCGGCAGGAGGACACAATCTTATATTATTTGATCTGCTTACATTACCGATTGAAATAATTGGTAATATGTTAAATTCACGGGCAATTCGATTAACTTCATGCCCTAAATAACTAATTTCCTCATTCGAATAATATGGCTCACTCTCATTAAATGAAAGATTCCATACCTGAGATACCCCTTTTGTCTCATTAGCAACATCTCTAAGATAGTTAATAAATTGTTCGGTCGTTGGTTGGATAGCGACTCCTTTTTTATTAATTGCTTGAACGCTAATAAACTTGCACTCCAACTCAGGTAAAGCGAGATTATTATTCCACGCAGATCCTTGACAAATTACTGAAGTAACCTTATTACCATGCTTTAAATCTGCATCATGTTGATCTACTAATGGAATAATACTCATTACATTAAAAGGTAAATAAGAAATAGCAGAGCAACCACCATCAACAATTACTACTGTTGGGATATTTTTCAAGTTAGATAAATTAGGTATTGGTTCTTTACCGCTACCTGGTGGCACTGATTTTGCTGAAACATGATGTACCGGCTCAATTCTATAAACAATACCTGAGCTAATTAACTTATTAAAATTCTCAAAATTATTTATTACTGTGGTAAATGATAATATTCCGTCAATTAAATACTCATCCAATTTTCTTGGAAAATATCTATTTCCCTTTTTTTGTATTTCTTCATTTTTAAAAACATTATCAAATTTAGAATGACCAAAACCAATAATCTCCTGATTAGCAAACTCTTCAAGCTCTTTCTTAACAGATATTCTTGCTTTTTTATCATGGAATGGTAAAATCCAAACGTTGAACTGCTTTTCTACGTCATCGAACGCTTCAAAAACAGCTTTTTCCTTTCTTCCTCGTAATACTTGGTTTTTATCAAAACCAATAATACTTTCAAGACGAGAAATATCGACTTTAATTCGACCATTTTTCGATTTTTCTATTTTTTCAATCAAACTAGAGATTCTAGAACCTGAAATTTCGACTAGGTATCCATCAAAAGCCGGAGCAATTATTCTTGTTAAACCATCTGCTTCAAATAAATCATCAGGGGTCCAAGATGGTGCAAGAGAATCATCAAACATTTTAGCTAATAGATGAATTTTACCTGAATGGGAAACAATACCATCATCTTCGCTAATACATCTAAGCTCTTTCGATAGCTTCTCTTTTTGAATATCTAATCGCGCCCAAATTATCCCTTTAGAGTTTTTCCCACCACCACTCACTGTATTGGGAACTGGCTTATCTAAAAAAGATAGTACAGGATTTAATAAAGGACTTCTAACACCCTCAGCCATAATTCCTATTCCTTGAGATAGCTTGAAATTGTCTGTCTACTTAGTTTCAAAAAACTACCGATTTCAGCCTGAGTAAACAATTTAGTTTCGGAAAGCAAATTAACGATGCTTTTTTTATTATCCGAACTTAACCCTTCTCTGTAAGGTATAATCGAGTTATGTGAGTCACCCTCAATTATTGCTTGAATGACCGCTACAATATCAATATTCGAATTAGTCAAAATTGCCTGTCTTCTCGCTGCTATTGCTATAGTTTCAATATCTGCTCCACTTAATCCGTCTGATATTATAGATAGTGCTTTTAACTCCTTTGATATACCCTTTTCTTGGAAAAGGAAATGATTCCAAAGAGACTCCCTAACCTCAAGGTTTGGCATACCAAAGCGAATTTTATATGGAAAACGTCGCCAAATCGCAGGGTCTAAAAGATCTGCGTGGTTAGTTGCCGCAATAACTACTGCGCTATCATCCAGTGAATCTAAGCCTTGTATCAAAGTATTCACAACACGTTTAAGCTCACCTATTTCGTGCCGATCATCACGTATCTTAGCAACCGCATCAACCTCATCTAATAACAATATGCCGTTTCTAGAAGGTACATAATCAAAAATTTGCCTTAAATTCTTAGCTGTATCACCCAATAATGATGATATTACTGAATCTAATCTGACAACGAATAACGGCCTATTTAGTTGAGAAGCAATATGACCAGCAATCAATGTCTTACCAGTACCCGGTGGACCCGATAACAATAACCCCAATCTTCCTGATAACCCATTTTCAATTAGCTTTTTTTGATGCTTAACACTTTCAATAAAAGCATTAAAAGTAATATTTTCAGACTCGCCCAAAAAAATAGGGGTCACCGACCACTGGTGTTCCTCAATTAAAGGCATTCTTGATTTAGGGTCAACAGGTAAACTATCACTATATCCCGAACTACGAAGTGGAACTCCCTTACGTCTTACTATGGATTTAATTTTTTTAGCAACATCCATATCATCGGCACTGATGGATTTAGCTATTCTATTACTGACACTTCTAACTTCTGTATAATTAGCATCCAAAGACGCTTCTATGAGGGCAACAATGTCCTCAGCAATGATATTCATAACCAACCTCTTAAATATAATGACAATCAAAAATGATTTTTTGTCATGCCAATATGCATGAATGTCATGAATAATGTCGATTTTGTCAACCTAAAAAACAAATTATCACCACAATTACAGGCAGGAGTTAAGGAAAAAGCTTAGCCTTTGGGTTCGGTTTTATCAACACACTGGCTTTTACACTGTATACGTCAAATTTAACTTCCGAGGAGTTACCATCAATAAGATATAAGGCGCAAGTTCGCCCGCCCGTAGGGGATCTTTAACATATGACGTTCAGTGAAAAACTATAAGGCCACTTTAATCTGAGAGGTATCAAGCCCTATACAACATTATCAGTGTCTCGTGATATCGGCAGAGTTATCTGTATGCCGAAACAGATTGTTGCTGTATGTGCTGCTGGCAGCTTGAAAAACCGTAAAGCAAATCCAGTTCCAAAAGTTCACTTCAAAAAGACCGACTTTTCTTGCTAAAGAGCGAGGGACTGTGATTTATTTTAATTTCACCTTCTCAAGCGCAGAGAAAATTTGCTGTTTATCTGAATCTTTTAAGTTATGTTGTTGGATATTCTTCATAAACATTTCTTTGTCAGAAGCGCTTATTTTCTCTCCGGCTTTGAGCAAGATCGCGGTTTGTTGGAGGATTTCCGTACTTAACCCGCTAATTTTAATCCGAACATCATCTAGCGGCTTCGGTTGCCAACCATTTTCAGGAACTGACAACCAATCAGCTCGATAGCGATATTGAATCGCCTTTGCCGCATTCATCTGGATTATAATAAGCGGTCTAACTGATTCTCCATTTAACCCGAAAGATTCAGCCTCACTTATTGATCTAGCAAGAACCTTCTCTTCTTGAGCCAAAACTTCAACAGGTAAATGATTTTCAGACTTGTATCCTGCCACATCTTTCATGTAAGAGAGACGCTGATTAATCAACTGAGCTACCGTGGTCTTTGCCTCCATTGCTAACGTCACCGTTGGTGCCATTGCGCTCATAACCAATGCCAAACCAGCAATAAAACCAATCTTTACTTTTTTTAGCCGTTCCATTTTTCACCCCGAAATTTATTCCAAACAAACTAATCAACATACCAAATTAATTATAAGCTTAAAATGTTGAAATTACCTTTCGATAGGTGGCAGATAAAAGTTCGATTTTTTGATTCTTTCTACAATCAACTCATTATTCAACGACGAGCACTTTTCGGTCTAAAAGCGGCGACTACCTTATCATTGGTTTCCACATATGGGCCATCCAGCAATTGGATACAATACGGCACACTGGCAAAAATGCCGGATACCTGAACTTTGCCGTTTTCGTCTTTTAAGCCTTCCAACGTTTCTGCGATTGCTTTTGGTTGCCCCGGCAAGTTCAAAATCAGCGCCTGTTTGCGGATAACGCCAACCTGACGGGATAAAATTGCCGTTGGAACAAATTGCAAACTAATCTGACGCATCTGTTCGCCATAACCCGGCATTTCACGGTCTGCAACCGCTAATGTGGCATCAGGCGTCACATCTCGACGAGCCGGGCCGGTTCCACCGGTGGTCAAAACCAGATGACAGCCGATTTCATCCACCAACTCACACAAGGTTTGTTCAATGATGATCTGCTCATCCGGGATCAGACGAGTCTCTATCTGAAAAGGGGTGGTAATCGCACTTTTCAGCCACTCTTCCAATGCCGGAATCCCTTTGTCCTGATAAATACCGCTTGATGCGCGATCAGAGACGGATACCAGGCCAATGCGCAGTTCATTCATATAAACCTCAATTAACACAATTTAGTAGCAAAAAGTTAGTAGCAAAAAGGCGGCCAATTATGCCGCCTTTAATGCTAAAAGAATATACCCGTTATCTTTCAAGTTGCTTCTTTGTTGGCTGCACTCACTCACCCCGGTCACATAGTTCTCTATGCTCCCGGGGATTCGCTCCCTTGCCGTCGCGATGCATCTTGAAATCCATAGGGTATAGTTTATCGCCCATAATTACAGCAGATCAGCGATCATCTTCTCAAGTTTGCCCTGATCGATAGCAAATTTACGGATACCATCCGCCAGTTTTTCTGTTGCCATTGCATCCTGATGATGTTCCCAGTAGAACTGAGCTTCATTCAATGGCTCTGGATGCGCTTTAATTTCACCGGTATAACCCAGTTTACGTTCAACTTCACCCTGAGCTTCGGACAGCTCTTTCAACAGCGCAGGGGCAATAGTCAAACGGTCGCAACCCGCCAATTCCAAGATCTCACCGGAATTACGGAAACTTGCTCCCATAACCACAGTGTTATAGCCATGTTGTTTATAGTATTGGTAGATTTCAGTTACAGAAATGACGCCTGGATCTTCGTGTGGAGCGAACTCTTTCTGATCGCTGTTCGCTTTATGCCAATCAAGGATACGGCCAACGAATGGCGAGATCAGATAAACCCCGGCTTCCGCACAAGCACGCGCCTGAGCAAAGGAGAACAGTAGTGTCAGGTTACAGTTAATCCCTTCTTTTTCTAGCTGTTCAGCCGCGCGAATACCCTGCCAGGTTGAAGCCAATTTGATCAGAATCCGATCATTGCTGATACCAGCCTCGTTATACAACTTAATCAGGCGTTTAGCTTTGGCAACACTTCGTTCAGTGTCATAAGACAAACGGGCATCAACTTCTGTCGAAATACGGCCAGGGATCAATTTCAGAATTTCCAAGCCAATATTTACCGCCAGTTTATCACTAGCATCCACAATCTGCTGCTCGCGGGAATCGCTCTGTTCGCGCGCCCACGCAATTGCTTCATCAATTAGTTTACGATATTCAGGAATCTGTGCAGCGTTAAGGATCAGAGATGGGTTAGTTGTCGCATCTTGTGGCTGATAAAGTTTCATCGCCGCAATATCCCCGGTATCTGCTACTACTGTTGTCAGTTTACGCAGGGAGGTTAGTTTATCGGTCATTTTGTCATATCTCATCGTTATGCGTGAAATTGTGGCATTGTTTCTGAGCCATCCACTGATAATAACACGGTAAGACCTTGCTGCAAGGCGGTAAAACGATCGCTCACACCGGTCACAGAGTTATACTATGCTCCCGGGGATTAGAAGATAAATTTTTTCACAAAAAATTACTTTAATGTGAGTTTATTCTCAACATCAGCGCTTATTTTTTTTGCAACAAAAACTGAACTCAAAGAGCACATTGCAAAAAAGAGAAATAAAATACTACTTCCTAGCAAAGGGATTAACCCTATTATTATAATACCAAAGGCTGACTGGTAACTTCTTGAAATTGCATCCGAAGACGATATTATTCTCGCAAAATATTTTTCTGGCGTCAGCTCTTGCCCTGATGTATAGAGAGATATCCTTAAAAAAGAGAGTCCGATAAAAATAAGCATGGTTCCCAAAGTATAAAATAACAGGACACTTTTTGACAAAGGCATAGCCCAAAGAATACTCCCAACTGCAATCAATAGAGAACCAAGAAAGAAAGATTTTTTTAATTTACTTATATTGAAATAGTAGCTAGAAAAATAAGATCCAAATAACATCGAAACAGAAGCTAAAAATGAAAAATAAGCAATTAAATCAGAAAAAGAAAACGAATATAATCCATTAAATAAAGAGACAATTGTTGCATAGTGAGACGTCATTATATAGGTTGAAATCACTTGGTATGATACCATTGCAGTTAAAATACTTATCCTGAATAATAATATATTTCTCTGAGTATTATTCTTGATAATATATTCTAAACCACCATATTTCATAGAAATATCTTTTTCCTTTATTTTAGTTCCCCAATCACTGATAAAAAATAAAAATATAATTGATAACATAAAGCACATTGATTCAATAAGAAATAAGGATCGTATTGAAATCATATTTATCAAAAAACCGGCTATCAATGGAGAAGATATAGAGAGCAACCCATAATAGAATTGTTGCTTTGATATAAAAGCAACTCTTTCTTCTGAGCTGACAAATACTTGGTACGCCACTGACCTTATCGATATATTTAAACCTGAAAAAAATGACAGCAGGAAAGATATGAAAAATAATAAATATATATTATTGACAAATACAGCAAGAAATATTGTTACTGCCCGGAAGAAATCCGAAGAAATACAAATAGCTCGCATACTAAACCGAGCAGTTAGCCCGCCAATAACTACAAAAACTAATATACTCGCTGTTAACCTTAAAGATACCATTAAAGACGTATCTATCTCCGACTTGGTAATTGAATATACAAGTGAAAGAAGCGCTATTTCACTTACTCCTGTACCAAAGATAGATATTATATCAGAGGATAATAGCTTGTTTTTATTCTCCATATCTTATCCCATTTATATTTTATTTATCCAATCGATTTCATTAATGGTATTTCCCCGATTTCAATTAAATAATAAACCGTAATTTTTCACACTCTCTTATTTTTAGTAATAATTACTCTATTTCAATCCAAGAAAAATAGATCAAACTCACAAAAATTAATATTTTAATAAGTCTAAAAACTTTATTTAAAATAATATATAAAATTAAATTAAAATATACCTTTGCAAATTATTTAAATATTTTTAATGTTAATAGCGGTATTGAGCAATAAAATGGAGTGTAAAATTATCAGCTTGTTACCCTACAGATATCACGCACACAGTTTCCGCTATCGTCGTGATTAATTCTTTATTATCCTATATTTTGTTCATATACAGGATCTTAAGAATTAAGTCGTTCAAAACACGCATCCAATGTTTTGTTTTTAGACGACTTTCTTTGCGGTGTTTTGAATGCATTCTGGGATAAATAGGCTTTGG